>JAGARL010000073.1 GCA_017622255.1 Methanocorpusculum sp. | reverse complement strand
CTCTACCCCTACTTCGGTCTCCACCGCGAAAAGGACTTCATCAAGCGGGCCGCCAAATACTGCAAAGACGAGTTCGGTATCCCGAAGCGCGAGACTCGCCGTGCGGCAGAAGCGGCCTACGCAGAGTATGCGGCATACAAGGATGAAATCAGAAAGAAGGGAGCGGAGTACATCAACTATGCCCGCGAAAACGGCAAAAAGATTCTCGTCATGGCAGGACGTCCCTACCACATCGACCCTGAAATCGGTCACGGCATTGACGAGCTTGCCGTATCCTACGGCTTTGTCTTAATCACCGAAGATGCGGTTTCCTACCTGATGGACAAAGAGCCGAGAAAGGTCTTAAACCAGTGGACCTATCACTCGCGTCTCTATGCCGCCGCCCGCTATGTAACCACACAGCCTGACATGCAGTTAATGCAGCTTGTCTCCTTCGGCTGCGGAACGGATGCGGTGACAACCGATGAAGTCCGCGAGATTTTAGAGAACGGCGATAAAATCTACACGCAGATTAAGATTGATGAAATCAGCAACTTAGGGGCAATTACGATTCGCATCAGAAGTCTGATGGCGGCGGTCGAAGCCCGCGAGCGGGGAGGATTCTAAATGGCAGAACTTGTTTACGACGAGACAGGACGCCTGCTCTTTACCGAAGAGATGGCAAAGGAGTACACTCTGCTTGTCCCGCAGATGCTTCCGGTAACATTCCGGATGCTGGTAAAGCTGGTCGAGCTGGACGGCGGATATCATATCGAGATTCTGGAGACGAACACCCAGAAGGTTGTCGAGACCGGTCTCAAGTATGTCCACAACGATATGTGCTATCCGGCAATTCTCTCCATCGGGCAGTTAATCGAGGCGGTGGAAAGCGGACGCTACGACAAGCACAAGGTAGCGCTGATGATTACGCAGACCGGCGGAGGATGCCGTGCCTCCAACTACATCCACCTGCTTCGAAAAGCGCTGAAGAAGGCAGGGCTTGAGTATGTTCCGGTTATCTCGCTGAACTTAAGCGGTATGGAGAAGAATCCGGGATTCAAAATTTCCTTAAAGCTCGGCGCACAGTGTGTGTTTGCGATGATGTACGGAGATATGCTGGTGCATCTCGGAAACCAGTGCAGACCGTATGAGGTGGAGAAAGGCGCAACCGATGCGCTGATTAAATCCTGGACTGACCGGATGGTGGATTTATTCACGGAAGGAAAGGGTATCGGATTTGGTGCGATGCGCCGTCTGATGCGGGAGATGGTCAAAGACTTCGCAAAGATTGAGCGGACCAATGAGAAGAAACCGCGGGTTGGCATCGTCGGCGAGATTTATGTGAAGTATGCGCCGCTTGGAAACAATAACCTCGAAGAGTTCCTGTTAAAGGAAGGGGCAGAGCCGGTTGTGCCGGGCGTTACTGACTTTATCATCTTTAAGGTGAACAACCGCTATGTGGATGTCGGACTCTACGGTGGAAGCCCGATTAAGAAGGCCGCGATGTGGATTTTCCAGAACTTCGTTATCAAGTGTCAGAATATTATGATTGAGGTAATCGAAGAGGACGGTACTTTCCGGGCAATGTCTCACTTCTCTGAACTGCAGGAGTTAGTCAAAGGATATCTTGGATGCGGAAACAAGATGGGAGAAGGCTGGCTCTTAACAGCCGAGATGCTCGAGCTGATTCACTCAGGCACAAACAATATCGTCTGTACCCAGCCGTTCGGCTGTCTGCCGAACCATGTTGCAGGAAAGGGTATGATGCGAAAGTTAAAGGACGATTACCCGAATTCCAATATTGTTGCTGTCGATTATGACCCGGGAGCAACGAAGATTAATCAGGAAAACAGAATCAAACTGATGCTTGCTAATGCCTTGAGATACGAACGCAGTGAGTAGCTCAAGGTGGGAGCAAGCCAAAGGCTTGCAACGCTTCGCGACGCGATAGCGGCTCGGAAAAATAATCCTTTCTTTTCTATTTTACACTCCAAAACGGTTACTGCAGCTCAATTGCGATGCAGTAAGCTGCAGTATAATAAATTCAGAAAAACAAGAGCCTCAGGTGGGATTTGAACCCACGACCTCGTCCTTACCAAGGACGCGCGATACCCCTATGCCACTGAGGCGAGTGTGCGATAACAATATAGGACAGGATTTGACTTAAACCTTTCTAAACGAAAGCTGGATTTCTGCCCCTGTAACCCACCCGCAGATACGGGAAGAGGGAAAATACCCCTCACGCGCAGAGAGTCTTCATCCGCTGTGCCGCAAGATATGCAGTGGAGAATGCCGCCTGCAGATTGTAGCCTCCTGTGTCTCCGTCGATATCCAAAACCTCGCCGGCGAAGAACAGCCCTGCGTGAATCTTTGACTCGCAGGTCTTCTTGTTCACCTCGGAAAGACTGACACCGCCTGCGGTAGCCATAGATATCGAGAAATCCCCGAGACGGGCGATTTTTACTTCATATGATGTGAGAAGACGCACCAGCGCCTTTCTGGAAGAACCGGAAAGCTGAGAGCCTTTGGTATCCTCGGCAATTCCTGCATCTGCAATCAGAACCTTCACCAAACGATCCGGAACACCCAGACCGTAGAGCAGATTGGAAACAAACCGCCCCCCCTCTGTCCTGCACCGCTCGACAAGAAGAGCGTCCACAGCTTCTGCCGAAAGCTGGGTAAAGGAAATCTTCAGCACATCACCTGCCTGCATGGCACGGCTTGCATCCAGAACACACGGACCGGAGAAGCCGAAGCGGGTGATGAGTAAGTCATTCGTGTTT
>JAGARL010000072.1 GCA_017622255.1 Methanocorpusculum sp. | reverse complement strand
GTCGTGGATGTAATCCAGTTGTTCCGGTGTCCATGCCGCAAGAAGCGCTTCCGGGAGATTGTCATGACAGTCTTGTTTCATGCCCGGAACACAGATGCAGATAAGCCCTCCCGCTTTTACAAACGGCAGGAGCTTTTCTCCTAGGTACTCAGGGCTCCGGCCGAAGTAGTTGTAGGAGTCGGTTGAGATTACCGCATCGAAGAACTCATGTGCAAACGGCAGGCACTCTGCATCCGCATGAACCGGAATGATTTCTGCGGAGCTAAGCCCCTGCGCGGTAAAGAACCGCATGTTCTCGGTCGGGTCGCTCCACAAATCTGCAGCAACCACGCGCAGACCATACTCCTTTGCCAGAAACACCGAGGTAATTCCGGTGCCGGAACCAAGGTCCAGGACCAGACTTCCTTTCGGGATGCTGACGGATGAGAGCAGTTCTTCAGTGAGCTTTACCGGATTTGGGCCCATGATTTTTTCTTTGATGAGTCCCTGGTAGTTTTGTGATTTTGGATAGTGCATAGTATCAGATTTTTTTCAAAGCAAAAGCTGTACAAAATAAGACGAGGGCGATTATTCCTCTGCTGCGCATCAGAACTGATGCGCGTTACGCCGTTTCCAAGTCACCAGAGAGTTGAATCTGCAAAAAGTTACCTGTATATGGTAATTGGCTGTTCGACTATTTATTTGTGTCAGAACAAAAAAATCAGCAGGAGAAGCCGACGGCTTCTTCCAGAATCTGTTTTGCGGCAAGTTCATCTTCGCCGCCGCACTTGCGGATAAGTTCAAAATCATAGAGCATACGCTGCCGCAGTTCTTCGGAATGATTAAACACATAGCGGGTTGCGTGAACCGTCGCATCGATTACTGCATCGAATCCCCTGTTTACCCGGCGGATTCCGGGATGGATGACGGTTTCTGATACCGGGGTTAAATCAACCAGATAGGTCTGTTCCGTTTCATGGACAACTTCTGCAGTAAAGCCAATCCAGGCATCCGCATCCCGCAGACGCTGCATCTCACCTTCCGCGGTCAGTTCGTCTGCTTCTGCATCATGGAAGGCAAAGCGGGCATAGAGCGATGCCTGCGAGACAAAGTTTGCGGTTACCCATCCGTATTTTCTGATGTTCTCTTCCGTCTTTGAGCCTTTGAAGAGAATTATCTTCGGGCACTGACCATCCCGCAGAATGATGCCGATTGGTGCCGCATTGTCTTTCGTGACAGCAATTATTTCATTGATTCCGTGGCTCAGTAATCCCATTCCCATCCCTCGATGAGTGCCACAAAGATTCCGGCAATGCAGATGTCGGCAAGAGATCCCGGATTGATTCCTTCGGCAAGACACCAGGCATCCAGAATCTCTGCCGAGAGGCGGTTATTTACCACCATGTTCGCGGAGTTTCTGAGCTCCTCCGCGGTTGCCGGACCGAACTTCTTGATGACGAAGGTGTCCAGATGCCGGGAAAGCATTTCCATGAAGGCTGCAGGGATTGCCGAGCTTCCGCCGTCTGCGGCTTTTAAGAGGTCTGCCATCTCGCGGGTTAAGGCAAAGCCGTTTGTCCACTCGCGGGCAACCATGTCGTTTTCGGCAGAAAACTCCATGACGTTGTACATGGTCATTCCCTCTTTCCGCAGGCGGGTTAAGGATGCCGGGTCGTTGATATCCATGTCTGATTCTTCGGAGACGCGGACAGCAGTAAGACCGAATGCTTTGTAGAACAGAACCGCATCGTCGACAGTCGTTTCTTTGACCACGCGGCAGGCGCCTTCGATGCCTTTTCCTTTCAGGAGCGGCAGGAGCAGGATAAATGCCCCGAAATGCGTATTTCCGCCGGAGTGTCCGTTGGTAAGACGCACGGCTTCGTACATGGCCACTCCAAGCGGCATTCCATGGATGTTCTGGAAAATCTTTCGGGCACGGACTGCGGAGTTTAAGAAATGCTCGAGCCG
>JAGARL010000071.1 GCA_017622255.1 Methanocorpusculum sp. | reverse complement strand
CCTTCGAACCGAAGTTCGAAGAGAGAAGCTTTCTCGAGATATTTCATCTCAGAAAGGTGCTCTAACATATTAGTCATTAGAACTTATAAACCCTTCGAAGCAACTTGCTTCGAAGAAAGTAAAGCATGGCAAGGCCTCAGATCCAGTTCACTCAAGGTGAGTGACTGTCTGACTTGCGAGGTAACATAGTTGTATCCAGAAGCATAAATAAGCTTCGAAATAATTTCGTAAAAACACCCCAACCGCTACCCTCATAACCCCTTAGCACCTACAAAATAGCAGAAAAACCCATGTCCCCTATAAATATCGCGCCGGAAGAAATCACCCTCACTGCTGTCCGCGCATGGAGTGCCGAAGAAGTAATCGACCTCTACCGCGCAGGCGGATGGTGGGAAATGGGATGGGACAAATCACAGATTCCCACCTTAATTAACGGAAGCTATCTCGTAATAATCGCGCGCGATTCGGAAAATAACGCCGTAGGCATGGGACGGTTAATCAGTGACGGCTCAAGCGACTGCTATATACAAGACGTCGTCGTATTCCCCGAATACCGGGAACAGAGAATCGGCAGCCGCATAGTTACCGCGCTTAAACGCATCGCAGAACTTACCGGACACACCTGGATAGGACTTATCTCCGCGCCGGGCAAAGAACAGTTCTATGAGCGCGCAGGATTTTCGCGCATGGAAAACTACACCCCGATGCTCAAAGAGGAATAAATGATATCGCGCGCAGATTTCACCCCCGTCACTCTGGAAAACAAACATATCCTGGAAACCTACTTCGCGCGCTATCCGCAGTACCACTCCGAATCATCCATTATTACTATACTCTCCTGGGAACACTACGCGCAGTGCTCCTTTGCCGAATACAAAAACCACCTCATAATCGACTGCTGCGTAGACGGAGAACACGGAATCCACACCCCTATTGGAGAATTTGACGTAGAACTCCTGGAAGAACTCCTCATCTTTGTGCGGGACGAAAACTTCGCGCTGGAAATCTACGAAGAGGAAAGCAGAGAGTACCTGCAAAACACCCACCCGGAAATCCCGATTACTGAAAACCGAGAATACTTCGAATACGTCTATAGTACAGAAAACCTCGCAATGCTCAAAGGAAGAAAATACCTGAACATCAGAGGACAGATAAACACCTTCACCTCCCGCTGGAAATACCGCGTCGAAAAAATCACTCCGGAAAACATCCCCGAAGTCCTTGCCCTCGCAGAAACATGGGGCAGAACAAAAGACCTGGAAGCAGACACAATCATGCGGGAGGAACTGACCGCCGTTCGATACTCCTTCCGGCATTGGGAAAAACTTCCGCTTGCAGGAATTGCGGTACGGATAACAGAAACCGGAACCCTTGCAGGTATGGCAGTCTGGGAAATCCAGAACGAAAAACAGGCCCTCATCCACTTCGAAAAAGGACTTTCCGAGTATCCCGGAATCTACAAAATCATAAACAAAGAAACCGCACGGGAACTCTTTGGAAAAGTTTCATGGATAAACCGTGAAAGCGACATGGGACACGCAGGACTTCGCGAGGCAAAACTCCGCTACCACCCCGATTTCTTCGTCAAAGCATACTATATCCTCCCGGAAGACATCCCCGCAACACTCACCTATAATAATAGTTGAGAACCCATATCTAAGACGGATGAAACTGCTGTATGAACTCTCAGGAGATAATCAGGCATTAGCCGAAGCCGAAATTGCCTGTGTCGGAACAGTCACCGCACGGGCGAACGGAATCGCCGTTGCCGAAACAGAAAATCCTGACGACGTTTTACGGCTCGCAGAAACACACATCGTCTCCGAACTTCTCGGAGTCTGCGGAGGAACGGCAGAAGATCTCAGAGAACTGATGACTTCCCTAAACCTCACCGCAGAAAAACCCTACTGCTGCAGAGCAAGAAAGATTCATCCGGCTGTCGTTGACATCTCCCAGCTTGAGCTGGAAAAAATGATGGGTTCTTTAATCACGGGAAAAGTTTCCCTGAAAAACCCTGAGATAGAATACCGTGCGGTATTCAGCGACGGTCAGTGCTGGTTCGGACGCGTAATCCACAAAATCGACCGCGGAAGCTACGCAGAGCGCGACCCGAAACAGCGGGCATACTTCCACCCCGGAGTAATCATGCCCCTCCTTGCCCGGGCCATTGTAAACCTTACCCGGGTAAAGCCCGGAGAACTCCTCCTCGACCCCTTCTGCGGAACAGGCGGAGTAATCCTCGAATGCCGCATGCTGAATGTAAATGCTGTCGGAAGCGACTATGATGAAGAAATGCTTGCCGGATGCCGACTGAATAATCCGGGAGGAATCTGCATCAGAGCAGACGCAACCTCCATGCCCTACAGGGACGAAACCTTCCATGCAGTAGCAGCCGACCTGCCCTACGGGCAGTCCACGTCTATTGGAGCAGACAGCCTTGAAGCACTTTACCGCGGCTCACTTGCCGAAATCAGACGCGTACTGAGAAAAGACGGAAGAGCAGTAATCGTAACCCACCGCGATATCCGCCATCTCATACCGGAGTTTGGTTTTGAGATAGAGGGCTTTTTTGAGCAGTACGTGCACAAAAGCCTCACTCGACGAATCCACGTCCTCAAATAATTATGAAACAAGAAAAACGAGAGACATCTGCGATGCTCTCCTGGATTTCGGAACAGTTTACCCGCTATAAGCCGGAGCGAGCGGTAGCTGTCCGCGCCCTTCGCCACATGCGTTCGGCAGACAGAAAAAACCTGTTCTCCGAAGATATCATGGTCATGCGGACAGCGGAAGGATACTGGTTCGAATACCTCATCTACGAACAGTTAATCCGCATCGCAGAACAGACCAAAACGATTAAGAAAATTGTCCGGAAAGGAACCGACGTCAAAAAACACAAAACCAAACGGCAGCTCGGAACAAACGGCATCTACTCCGCAGACAAAGGAGATATCCGTGTCCGCGGAAACGGTCAGGACTTAGCGGAAGTTGATTTACTCCTATTCGACAATGAAGACCGCGTGGTTTTCTGTGAGATTGTCACATCCCCTTCCGACTTAAAAGACCTCGAAGCCGAAATCATCTACAAGAAAAAACTCTTCGGCTACCTCTTCGGACAGGATAATGTGGGATTCATCCTCTTCTCCTCCGTAGATATCGAAAACACCCAGGTAGTCCGCCGCCTGAAATCCGACCCGGACAATGCCTACATCTGCACCCGCGAGTGCGAGGTCATGAAGTCCTGCCTCAAAGGCATGCGGATTATGAATCTCCCAACCCAGCAGGAGAACAGCCCGAAACTGGTGCGTGCCGAGGACCTGCGGACACAGTTATTCGATTACAAAAAGCTCCATGACGAAGCACTCTCGCAGCTTTACTTCGCGCAGGAGCATGACTTAACCGCAAACCAGTTCTTCGACAACCCGTCGGTCTCCCCGCTGGTGAAGAAAGTAATATGCGGCGGCATGTATCCTTCCGCAATCAAAAATCTCGTGCAGAACTACGGACTGCGGATTAAATCCGAACAGCTGACCGTGGCCTCCGTTATGGAGAACTACTCGAAGGTCATCCTTGCCGTGGACTTCCCGGAAATCGAGCCGGTCATCTATCTGAAACCGAGAAAACAGAGGCAGTACCTGAAGATGGTGCCGGCAAGCACCGGCGGATTCAAGTACGAACGCCCGACACCGCCGAGAGTCGGTTTCTACCTCTGGCTTGAGACCGTAAAGCCGGGACTTGGCAGTGAGCGCATGGAGTCTGTTCTGGAATACTGCGCAAGTGAGCTTACGGCATTCCCGAAAACCGGAAAGCCGGAACGCCAGCCCGACCCGGTCAATATGCCGAAGCCGAAAAAAGGAAAGGGGAAGAAGCGGTCACGGCCGAACGTAGCACGGACAGCGGACAATCAGCAGGCCCGCTCCCAGACAGAGCAGCCCTCCCAGCAGGTAAACCGCAAGGTATCCGGCGGGAACCGCAAGAAGTCCCGCAAGAACCGGCAAAAACCACATACCCCCGTACTGGACAAACAGGAATAACCCGTTCATAACTCCCTGCGGGCGGTTGGTCTTTGCGATATAATCCATAACGCCTGCATTAATTACTCCGTAAACCGCGCCGACCAGAACAATTCCGAGCGGAGAGAAACACACAACCGGAAGCACCAGCGCAAGGCACACCGCGGCAAAACGAACCACCGCAAGCGAATCGCGGATAGCAAAGCGGGAGGTGATATATACCGTAACAGCCGTTGCCACGCTCATCAGTCCGGTTAAGATTCCGGTCAGGTCAGCGGAAAGCCCGGACATCTCCGGATAAGTACTCGTAACAACTCCCGTAACTCCGGTAAACATAAAGATACCAAGCCAGAGCCAGAAGTGGAATTTAGCAACCGAGAAGGTCTCGCCTGCGGAAAGCGCACCGTTTGTTTCGTTGGAATCCGTGAAGAACAGCGAAGCAACTCCTGCCGCTCCGCAGAGAACACCGAAGAACAGAACGCCTGCATACGGATGCAGAACCGCGAGGAATCCGGAAACTACGAGGCCTGCGACCATACCAATGTTCATCAGCGCAATGTAGAGACCGGAAAGTTTCAGATGGTCCTCCTGGGAGTTGACATACGAAAACGCGGCTGCCGCAAAGACGCCGGTAAAGATTCCTTCCAGAGCACGGAAGACAATGGAAAGCGTCAGGTCAGGATAGACAAAGAACAGCAGAATCGCCGAGACAAACGTTCCAAAGAGACCGATTTTTAAAAGCGGGGCACGACCGGTTTTATCCGAGAGCCAGCCGACCGGAAAGACGGTTGCAAATGCCCCGAAGAAGTATGCCGCATAGAGAAAACCCTGAATTGAGGCATCCGGAGCAATTTCTGCAAGAACCGGGACAAGAGCGTTGGAAAACGCCATTGCAGAAAAAACTCCGAGGAGCAGAGTGATTTTTGTCGCAAGGTTCATTCATTATAGATAGGTAGTTTTAGTATATGACTGCAGTGTAATTCAACAATCCTCTTACCTTTCAAACGCATATAGTATAGCATCATGGCACCTGCAAAAACTCTCACCCCTGCGATGCAGCAGGTAAAAATGTTCAAGGAACAGTACCCTGACTGTATTCTTTTCATGCGCATGGGGGATTTCTATGAGACCTTTTTTGAGGATGCCGAAATCTGTTCCCGCGAGCTGGATCTGGTGCTGACCTCGCGTTCCAAAGATCCGGAGGGAAATCCGATTCCGCTCTCCGGAATCCCGTTCCATGCGGTGGACCTCTATCTTCCGCGCATGATTCGCAAGGGATACAAGGTTGCCATCTGCGAACAGGTGGAAGATCCAAAGCAGGCAAAAGGTGTGGTAAAGCGGGATGTGGTGCGGGTAGTCACCCCCGGAACAGCAATAGACGCCGATATTATTCCGGGACAGGGAGCGCGCTATCTGATGGCGGTAAACCCGGATCTGAAAAAAGCAGTAATCGGTCTGGCCTTCCTGGATATCACAACCGGCGAATTTTTCCTCAAGGAAATTTCCGGCGGGCAGAACTACTCATCCCTTGCAACGGAAATCGAACGATACACCCCGCTGGAAATTCTCGTCCCGCAGGACACCCCAGCAGACTTAATCCCGTTCCTGGTATCCACCGGGAAAGTGATAACTCCTGCCCGTTCTCTCTTCTTTGACAACGCAGAGCAGACCTTATGCGAGCAGTTCGGTGTTGCATCACTGGAAGGGTTTGATACCAGCTCCCCGCTTTGTCTTGGAGCCGCGGCTGCGGCGGTCTGCTATGCAAAGGAAACCCAGAAGGTTTCCCTGCAGCACATCCAGGGATTTTCCAAGAAGTACGATACCAATGCGATGATTCTGGATGCGGTAACCCTGCGCAATCTGGAAATCCTCACCCCGCTTCGGGGAGACCGGAATGACACAACACTCTTCGGATTCCTCAACAGGACAAAAACTCCCATGGGTGCGCGTGCTCTTCGAAGCGTCTTAACACGGCCTTCAACATCCCCTGAAGAGATTAACTTCCGGCTCGATGCCGTGCAGTACTTCACCGAGCGGCCGGTTCTGCTTTCCGCTGTTCGAAGCATCTTGTCCCGCCTCTCGGATATTGAGCGGATTGCAGGACGTATCTCCTACGGAAACGCATCCCCGCGGGACCTGCTCTCGCTTTCCGCAAGTCTTTCTGCCGTCCCGGACCTGAAAGAAGAGCTTGCCTCTGCCGGCGGTCTGCTTTCGGAAAAGCTGTTTGAGATTCCGCCGTTTACCGGAATCTCGGAGCTTATCGCATCAGCAATCGTGGATGAACCGCCGGTTGTATACAAGAACGGCGGAGTGATTCGCAGCGGATACAGTGCGGACTTAGACGGACTGCGCGATGTGGTTGCAAACGGCAGAACCTGGATTGCGGAACTGCAGAACACCGAACGGGAACGCACCGGAATCCGCTCCTTGAAGATTGCATACAACAATGTCTTCGGATACTACATCGAGGTGACAAAGGCAAACCTCGACAAAGTTCCGGCAGAGTATGAGAGAAAACAGACCACCGCAAACGGCGAGCGGTTCACAATTCCGGCCCTTCGCGAACGCGAAGCACTGATGGCGCAGGCTGACGACCGCATGCTCGCGCTCGAGATTCAGCTCTACGAAGAACTGATTTCCGCACTCCGCGGTCATGTCCGCGAACTGCAGGAAGCGGCATCAGCAATTGGAATCATCGACAACTTAGCATCATTTGCCGACCTTGCGCTGACAAACAACTATGTCCGCCCCGAACTTGTGGAACAGCCGGAACTCTTAATCCGCGACGGACGCCACCCGATTGTAGAAGATGCAGTTCCCGGAGGATATGTCCCGAACGACACCGAGATGAGTGCGCTCGAAAAGCAGATTCTGATTCTCACCGGAGCAAACATGGCAGGTAAATCCACCTACATGCGAAGCGTTGCACTCCTTGCCATTATGGCGCAGACCGGTTCGTTTGTCCCGGCACGCTTTGCCCGCGTCGGAATTGTGGACCGGGTGTTTACGCGGGTTGGTGCATCGGACGACCTTGCCGGAGGACAGAGTACCTTCATGGTTGAGATGCTGGAGCTTGCAAACATCCTGAACAATGCAACGGAGCGGAGTCTGATTCTCCTGGATGAAATCGGCAGAGGAACCAGTACCGTTGACGGCTACTCCATTGCCCGGGCGGTTCTGGAATACCTCCACGGAAAAGGAGCGGCCGGACCGCGGACACTTTTTGCAACGCACTTCCATCAGCTAATCTCTATTGAAAGCGAACTGCGCCGGGTAAAGAACTACCACTTCG
Source organism: Methanocorpusculum sp. (assembly GCA_017622255.1). Lineage (GTDB taxonomy): Archaea > Halobacteriota > Methanomicrobia > Methanomicrobiales > Methanocorpusculaceae > Methanocorpusculum. The sequence continues at coordinate 378 of JAGARL010000071.1, read as the reverse complement.
CAGTAAAGGAGGATGCACACGACATCACCTTCCTGAGAAAACTCATCCCGGGAGCAACCGACAGAAGCTACGGTATCCACGTGGCAAAGATTGCCGGTGTCCCGAAGAAGGTATTGGCCAGAGCAGAGGAGGTGCTGAAATCTGCACTTCGCGAGGACGCGGTATCCGGCGGACAGAAATATTATACGCAGATGCTGCTCTTCGACTCCGCACCGGCTGAGACCGAACCATCCGCTGTTGAAGAGCGGCTCAAAGAAGTAAACCCAAATGAGATTACTCCCATGCAGGCCTTAATGCTCATTACCGAACTGAAAACGCTTATGGAGAAGAAATAATGGGACGAATTCATGTTCTCGATGAGGAAACCATCAACCATAT
>JAGARL010000070.1 GCA_017622255.1 Methanocorpusculum sp. | reverse complement strand
CTCCGACACGGTGTTTTGTCAATTCCGTCTCTTTGCATCCCGGAAGGGCTGACTTTCATCCGCGGAAGAAACGGTTCGGGAAAGACCACTCTCCTCAACCTTGCCGCAGGGCTCATTCTTCCGGAGGAAGGAAGCATTCTCATCGATGGCAAACCTCCGCGGGAGGTCTCTATCGGATATGTCAGTGAGTTTCCTGCTCGAAACATGCTTTTCTCCCGTGTTGCGGATGAGGTCTCCTCTTCGCTTCGGTTTGCCTGCCGTCCGGCAGATGAGATTTCCCGAAAAACCGCAGAAGCGGCAGACCTTTTCGGCATCACTCACCTCCTTTCCCGCGACTGCCGCACGCTTTCCGGCGGGGAGAAGGTGCTGACCGCCTGTGCGGCGGCGGCCGTTGGAAATCCGCAGGCCGTCATCCTTGACGAGCCGGACTCGCATCTGGATGCGGAAACTGCGGAAGAACTTGCAGAAGCCCTGCAGAAAAGCGGTATTCCGTATATTCTCTGGGCATCGCACCGGCATTTTGCAGACGGATTCGAGGTGGTGCTGTGATATCTGCTTCCGGTATGGTCTTTGAAGACGGCATCCACCTCATCTCCGGGAGAGTCGGCTCCGGCAAATCCTCCTTCGCCCGCAGGCTCTTTGATGCGGCAGACGGGACTGCTCTTTGGCTCTTTCAGGAAATCGAGCACCACATAACGACCCCAACCCTTGCCAAAGAGCTTGCCTCCTGGGGGGTCTCCGGTTCGGAAGAGTCGTTCTGCCTTGTATCCGGGATTTCCCTTTCCCGCGACCCCTACACGCTTTCCCGCGGAGAGCTGAAACGGTTTCTGCTTGCCTGTATTTTGGCATCCGATGCAGAATGCCTGATTTTAGATGAACCCTATGCCTCTCTTGATGCGGAGGCAAAAGAGCTTCTGACAGCGCTTCTGGCAAAAAGAGGCGGTACTGTGATTCTCTTCTCCCATGAGACGCCTGCCCTTCCGGCGGTTTTGTGGAAAATGAACGGAGGGCTTCCATGTCGGATATAAGACTGCGTGCGGCATCTCTTACTGTCCTTTCGTTTTGCGTCTTTTTCCTTGACTGGGGATTTGCCGCAGGTTTTCTCTGGTGGCTGTTTCTCTCCGGACTTTCCGGAAAACAGCGTCTCTCAGCACTTTCTGCCTCCGCGGCCATCTCTTTTCTGCCGACTGCAGTCCTTCTCTTAAGCGGAGCGCCTGCCGCTCTTCTCTACGGAGCAAAGACTTTTGTTCTCCTGCTTCTTGCCTTCTGGTTTGGGCAAAGCGGCAGGGCAGGAGAGTATCAGTCGCTGTTTGTCCGGCTCTTTGGGAAGCGTATCGGGTTTGACATCGGCATGGCCTGCGAAATGCTGATTCTGCATACGGCATTCATCGCTGATGATGCCAAAGGTTTCCTGCTTTCTCTTCGGCAGAAGGGAAAACGGTTCTCGCTTTCGGCACTTCCCTCCTTTGTATTCGGGATTCTGGCACTTGCTCTTCGGCGGGCTGAACTTTCCGCAAAACTTCTTGCCCGCCGCGGCTATATTTCGGGAGGTATGTTTGTGCCGGAATTTTCTGTTGAGATGCGGGATATTCTGCAGACTGCAGGGGCGGTATTCCTTCTCCTTGGTGCTTTTGCCCTCTCTCTTTTCTGGTAAATCATGCCCTCACTCATAGATGAATACGAATGATTAATAGTGATAAATACCATATCATAACTCAGTGATACATATGTATTCGCCGGAACTGATTATGATTACCCTGCTTCTGCTGGTGCCGATAGCAGCCG
>JAGARL010000069.1 GCA_017622255.1 Methanocorpusculum sp. | reverse complement strand
CTGCCTTGTTGAAAACCTCGGAAACGGACAGCACAAAGTCCACTACAACGGCTTATCACCATTCGCCGCAGTAATCATCGAAGAACACGAGGAAAGCCCCTTCACCGCAGAAGAGAAGCCGACTGAAGAGCCGGCTGAAACTCCCGCCCCAATCCTTGGAATGGTTCTCGGCGGACTTGCCGCGGCTGTTGTCCTCAGACGGAAGTAACGCGGAATAAAAACAGGGATTTATCCCTGCATCTCTTTTTCAAACTACTCGCCATTCAAGCCTCCGCAGATTTCCAAAGTTCACCAGAAGCCCGCTCTCTATCCCTGTACTTTTCAGATAGCTTTCAACCTGCCGCTCGTGAATCTTCGCAAGGTTCGACACTGCCTTCAACTCCATCAGAACCGCATCATTCACAATCATATCCGCGACAAACGGCGCATCCAGAAGCTCGCCCTTATAATACACCGGAAGCTTCACCTGACGGCGAACCGCAAAGCCTTCTGCCGTCAGTTCCTTTTCTAACGCCTTCTCATACACCGATTCCAGATAACCGGGCTTTAAGTGATTGTACCCCGCAAGGGCACATCCGACAATTCTGTACATATCTGAGTTAACATCTAACTTATTCATGGTTACACTCCGAAGCCAACCGGGCAACCCGGCGGCTTACACTGAGGGCGTGTAAACCGCGAGGTGATATTGGTTTTGGGATGAGAGCCGAAGGCGAACAGACCAAGACCATTATCTCCTCGCGGGTGAAAGGCGAGGGAGCGAAGCGACTAAGCCATGAGCACGACGGAACGGCGTGCGACTGCCTGTGCCCCGCCAACTCCGCGCTATTAAGGAGGGCGTAAGAAAAAAGATGGGCGCGCCGAGGGCGAGAGGACTGACCAAAGGTCAGGACTCAAGCCATGAGCACGGCTCGAAGAGACGTGCGACCCTGCAGGTGAACATCGGCGATTAGCCGATGAACACCGAAGGCGAAGGAGCAGTCGAATGTTTTTAGCCCGACGGAAAACCACTAAAAGAGCATCAACCCACCAGAACTACAAAAGCAGAAGACTCTGGAACTCAACAAAAAAAGATTGCCCCGCCGGAATAGGGCGACGCGATTAGCAGTCGCCCCGGCGGGCACGCAAAACACACTCACAAAAAACAACAAAAAAAGGAAAAGGGAGGTGAGTTCCGGGTTTAACAAACGGTTAATGACTCCGTTCAGCCAGAATTCGCCTGCTTAACTTAACGAGAAATAATTAGTCTTCTGATGATATATTCATATCTCAGAGCATCCCGCGGATTAGCTCTTCAGCCTTTGCTAACGCAGCACCGACCTTGGAAGCATCAACACCGGCACCCTGTGCCATCGTATCCTTACCTCCGCCTTTTCCGCCAAGTTCTGCACAGACTGCAGAGACCAGCTTTCCTGCGTGCACCTTCTCGGAACTGGAAGCCGCAACAACACCGATACCGTCTGCTGCGGTAATCAGCAGAGCAACACCGCCGCGTTCACCGACTGCGCCTGCGACACTGACAAGCTCCTTGCG
>JAGARL010000068.1 GCA_017622255.1 Methanocorpusculum sp. | reverse complement strand
CCGGAGGCGCGGCATTTGCTGCCGCCTACTACTTTGCAGAACGCGGAGCAAAGCTTTCCATCACAAACCGGACCGCAGAAAAGGCCGAAGCGCTTGCCGCACGATTCAGCGGAACAGCAGTTCCGCTTTCCTCCCTCAAACCGGAGTATGACATTGTCCTCAACGCATCCCCGGTCTGTCCGGCAGACCCTGCCGCCTTCATCAAAGCAGGCTGTGTTGTCATGGACATGGTGTACCCGGACTCTCCCTTCCTGGAGGCTGCCCGCACGCTCGGCGCGGAAACCTTCAGCGGCGAGACCATGCTGATTCACCAGGGAGCGGCAGCCTTTGCAAAATGGCACGGTGTATCTCCTGACATTTCCGCCATGGAAAAAGCGTTCCGGGAGGCGGAATGAAGGGAAAAGGCGTCTCCGGCGGGGCACTTACAGTAATTAATGCAATCGCCACGGGATTTGGTTCAGCCTTCGGTATCGGTCTCGAAACAGCCGCAGAAGTAACCCTTCTGGATGAAGCAGGAGTCACCCTTCACGTAAACGGGCAGGAAGCCGATGCCGGTTTTGCGGCAGGTCTGCTTGAAGAATTTAAGCGGGCATTTCCGGATGCGGAATTCTCCGGGGCGGATGTTTCGACCGTCTCAAACATCCCGCTGTCCAAAGGCCTCAAAAGCAGCAGTGCCGCGGCAAACGCCATTCTTTCCGCGGCCGCTGATGCTGCGGGAATCTCCGCAGATCCCCTGGAACTGGTTCGCATCGGTGCAAAGGCATCAATTGCCTGCGGGGTTTCCGTTACCGGTGCATTTGACGATGCCTCGGCCTGCATGCTTGGCGGTCTTGTCTTTACCGACAACAAAAACATGCAGCTCCTTGAGCATCGAAACATGCCGGAGGAATACGCTGTGGTCATCCACCTGCCGGACAGGGAAATCCCAACCCTTGCCTTCCCGAAAGCAGAGTTTGCAAAACGCGGAGCGGAAGTCTCCGCGGCATTTGAGACGGCTCGTTCCGGTGACGTATTTGCCGCACTCTACGCAAACGGCCGCTGTGTCGGCGAATCCATTGGTGTTGGAACAGCCGTTGCCGACCGTGCGTTAGCCGCCGGGGCCGCCGCAGCCGGAATCTCCGGCACCGGTCCTGCAACCGGCATTCTTGTGCCGAAAGAGACTCTCGCCTCCTTCCTTGATATATTTGAAGAGAATAACTGTATTATAACAACTGTCAGAAATCCATGAAACTCACCGTACGCAAAGGAAGCCTGAACGGCAACGTACAGGCCCCTCCTTCCAAAAGCCACACCCACCGGGCATACATGCTCGCCGCCCTTGCAGAAGGCACGTCCCGCGTGCAGTCCCCGCTGTTCGGCGAGGACACGAATGCAACGCTTGATGCCGTACAGGCTCTCGGCGCAGAGGTTGCAGTCAGCGGGGATACCGTTACCATCCGCGGAGGAAACCTCCATGCGGCAGATGCTGTTATCGACTGTAAAAACTCCGGCTCATCAATTCGCATGCTTGCCGGAATTGCCGCGGG
>JAGARL010000067.1 GCA_017622255.1 Methanocorpusculum sp. | reverse complement strand
GCGTCCGGGTGACGATACGCTGATGCGTATCCAGATTACCTTAGCTGACGCCGTGTTTGGTGTACAGAAGGAAATCGAGGTCATGCACACCGAGAGCTGTCCGGACTGTGACGGTACGGGAAGCTCTACGAAGAAGACGACGACCTGCCGCAAGTGTAACGGTACCGGTCAGGTAAAGCAGATTAGAAACTCGATCTTTGGTCAGATGGTAACCCAGTCGGTCTGTCCGGACTGCGGAGGCCGCGGAAAGATTCCGGAGTCTCCATGCCGTAAGTGTAACGGCACCGGAAAGACCAAGGTCCGCCGTAAGGTCTCGGTGAACATCCCGGCAGGTATTGACTCCGGCATGCGCCTGAGAATGGAAGGCTACGGCGAGGCAGGAGATCCGGGAGCACCAAACGGCGACTTATACATCGAAGTGTATGTGGTCTCCAACCCGAAGTTCGACCGCGAGGGCGACAATCTGGTAACGCAGTACGAGATTACGCCGGCACAGGCAGTTCTCGGCTGCGAGGTTGAGATTGAGACAATCGACAGGAAGAAGGTTTCCTTAAAAATTCCGGCAGGAATCAACTACGGCACCCGCTTAAGAATCCAGGGTGAAGGTGTTCGCCGGAGAGGAAACTACGGAAGCCTGCTTGTCAGAATTGTCATCGCCACCCCGAAGAAAATTTCCGGAAAAGAGCGGGAACTCTACGAGAAGATTCTCGCAATTGAAAACGGTTCAGAGTCTGCCGACGAGGAACCAAAAGAGAAGGACAAAAAGAAGCGCGGCTTCTTTAAATAATATACCCCTCTTTTTTTCGTGTTTTGGTAAAATTATTCCCGAACCAGCGTGATTACGCCGTCTGTCATGATGTCGCCGGCAAGAGTCATTATCTGTTTGTCAGATGCGCCGTCACCGTCAATATCGGCTGAGAAGAAGAGATTGTATCCGCTGTCGCTTCCAAGCCAGACAAACTCATACTTTTGTGTGTATTCAGCTCTTCCTGCTTCTTTCCAGTGAGCCATACCAATACTTGGCGTATTGAACTCATATTTCAGGTCGTAGAGTTTTCCGTCTGTGTGGACAAACGGGGCATCAGTTACCCAGACACCGGCTGCCGGGTCTTCAAACGTGACGCAGCCACATGATAGAACAGCGGCAAGAATTACTGCAAGGATAAGGAATCCTTTTTTCATAGAAAATAGTCGTCGGAAAGAGAGTTAAAGGTTTGGGAAAAAAGAGCAGAGGGTTACTCTGCCGCTTCCTCATCATCCGGAGAGACAACCGCAACGCCGGTGACTTTATCGCCGGAATCAACACGGATGACGCGGACACCCTGAGCGCTTCTTCCCTGGACCGAGATGTCAGCCGCATGAGTTCTCATCACAATACCGCCGGCGGTTGTGACCACAACATCATCCTCGTCAGAGACCGCAACCGCGGATACAACCGGACCTCTCTCAAAGTTTGCGGTAATTGCGCGGACACCCTGGGTTGCCCTGCCGTGGCCCATGAACTCATCAAAGAGCGTTCTCTTACCGAATCCCTTGTCGGTTAAGAGGAACAGATACTTTGCCTTCTCGTCAACAAGCGTCAGACCGCAGACTCTGTCCTCCTCGTACTTCATCTTAATACCAATGACACCCTGCGAACCGCGGCCGGTTGCCCGGACCTCGTCCTCGGAGAATCTGAGAGACTGGCCGTATGCAGTGGTTAACACCACATCAGACTTGCCGTCGGTCATAACCACATCGACCAGCTCGTCGCCGTCTAAGAGCGTCATACCGATAATACCGCCTGCACGCGGTCTGGAGAATAAGTCCTGACTGAACTTACCGATTCTGCCGCTCTTGGTTGCATACAGGAAGTACTTGTCCGAATCGAAGCTCCGGAGCGGAATAACCGCCGAGACATCCTCGTCGGTTAAGTTGAGGAGATTGACGATTGCCTTTCCTTTTGCCGTGCGCGAGCCTTCGGGGATATCATAGACTCTGAGCCAGTAGGCGCGGCCTTTGTTCGTGAAGCATAAGAGATAGTCGTGGGTGCTTGCCATGAAGACCTTGTCCACCACATCCTCTTCCTTCGTTGCCATACCGGTAACGCCGCGGCCGCCGCGCTTCTGCTGGCGGTACACATCAAGCGGGACACGCTTAATGTAGTTCTGCTCGGTTAAGGTGACTAAGACCTGCTTGTCCTCGATTAAATCGATGACCTCAATGTTCGTGCTCGATGAGTAGTCGAACTTGGTTCTGCGGTCGTCTGCGTATGCTTCGCGGACCTCCTGCGTCTCGGTCTTGACCACGGTCAAGATGTGCTCGTCGGATTCGAGAATCCACATGAGCTTGCGGACCACTTCTTCGAGGTCAGAGGCTTCAGTCTCAATCTTCTTGGTCTCAAGGGCCGCGAGACGGCGGAGCTGCATCTTTAAGATTGCATCAGCCTGTGCCGGGGTGAAGTCAAACTTGGCGATAAGTGCTTCCTGAGCAACCGACGGTTCCGGCGATGCCCGGATGGTTGCAATCACCGCATCAATCATGTCGATGGCTTTTAAGAGACCTTCTAAGATGTGCAGTCTGTCCTGGGCTTTGCGTAAGTCATGCTCGGAACGTCTGCGGACAACCTCCATTCTGTGGTGGATGAAGTGCTTCAAAAGCTCCGGCAGAGAAAGAATCTGCGGCTTCTTGTCCACGATTGCAAGGTTGATGATACCGTATGAGCTCTCGAGCGGGGTGTGCTTGTAGAGCTGGTTTAAGACAATGTTGCCCTGCACATTCTGCTTCAGCTCGATGATAACGCGGATACCGTCCTTGTCAGACTCATCACGGATATCGGAGATTCCCTCAATCTGCTTGTTCTTGACGAGGTCGGCAATCTTTTCGATCATGACTGCCTTGTTTACCTGATACGGAATCTCAGTAATCACAATCTGCTCGAAGTTCTTCTTGCGGTCCTCAATCTCTGCGACACCGCGGCAGACAACCTTGCCCTGACCGGTCAGGTAGGCATTCTGAATGCCGGCGTTGCCCATGATGACACCGCCGGTCGGGAAGTCCGGTCCGGGCAGAATCTTCATCATGTCCTGAACGCTCATCTCCGGGTTGTCGATGAAGGCGTTGACTAAATCACACACTTCGCCTAAGTTGTGCGGAAGCATGTTGGTCGCCATACCGACCGCGATACCGGTCGTTCCGTTGACCAGCAGGTTTGGAATCTTGCTTGGAAGAACATCCGGCTCAAGCGAGGACTCATCGAAGTTCGGGACGAAATCAACGGTCTCTTTGTCGATATCCTCCAAGAGCGACTCGGCAGTCTTGGTCAGACGTGCCTCAGTGTAACGCATTGCTGCCGGAGAATCTCCGTCGATAGAACCGAAGTTACCCTGACCGTCCACTAACGTGTAGCGGTAGGAGAAGGGCTGTGCCATCTTGGTTAAGGTGTCGTAGATAGCGGCATCTCCGTGCGGGTGGTAGTTACCCATGGTGGCGGCAACAGCCTTTGCGGACTTCTTGTATGCTTTGTCGCTGGTGTTGCTTTCGTCATGGAACATCGCATAAAGAATTCTGCGGTGTACCGGCTTCAAACCGTCTCTAACGTCCGGAATGGCACGGCCGATAATGACACTCATTGCATAGTCGATGAAGCAGTTCTTCATCTCGTCTTCGACATTGACGAGCTCAACTCTGTGTCCTTCCTGCGGGTTCTCAGATGTCAAGGTTCTTCACCTCCCCTGCGTGGCGCTTGATAAATTCTTTTCTCGGAATGACATCATCTCCCATGAGTTTCTCGAAGATTTCGTTTGCGTAGCTTGCATCCTCAATTCTGACCTGCTTGAGGATTCTGTTCTGCGGGTTCATGGTGGTCTCCCAGAGCTGTCCCGCGTTCATTTCTCCCAGACCTTTGTAGCGCTGGACAGAAATTCCCTTGTCGCCGAACTCGGCAACTGCGGCCTTCATCTCCTCTTCGGAGAAGACGTAGCGCTCCTGTTTGCCTTTGGCAACACGGAAGAGCGGCGGCTGGGCGATGTAGACATATCCTGCCTCGATTAACGGCTTCATGTAGCGGAAGAAGAAGGTTAAGAGCAGGATTCTGATGTGTGCGCCGTCCACATCCGCATCAGTCATGATGACGATGTGGTGGTATCTGGCGCGGGAAACATCAAAACTGTCTCCGTATCCGGAACCAATCGCGGAGATAAGCGTCTGGATTTCGAGGTTCTTTAATGCCTTGTGCTCTAAGGCCTTCTCGACATTTAAAATCTTACCGCGGAGCGGCAGAATTGCCTGGAACTTTCTGTCGCGTCCCTGCTTTGCAGAACCGCCTGCGGAATCTCCCTCCACAATGTAGATTTCGGATTTTGCCGGATCACGCTCGGAACAGTCGGCAAGTTTGCCCGGAAGACCGGACATCTCAAGCGTGCCTTTTCTTCTGGCAAGTTCCTTTGCCCGGCGGGCTGCCTCTCTGGCGTTTGCTGCTTCGACGGATTTCTTGGCAATTGCGGCAATGACCTTCGGGTTCTCTTCGAAGAACTCGGTTAATGCCTGATAGACCAGGGAATCGACAACACCGCGGACATTGCTGTTTCCAAGACGCATCTTGGTCTGTCCTTCGAACTGCGGGTTGGCGATTTTAATGCTGATGACCGCGGTCAGTCCCTCGCGGACATCCTCACCTTTTAAGGAGATATCATCTTTTAAGTGCTTGTTTGCGTGTGCGGTGTTGTTAATCGCACGGGTAAGCGCGGAGCGGAATCCTTCGAGGTGGGTTCCTCCTTCGCGGGTGTTGACGCTGTTGACGAAGGTGTAGAAGGTTTCGCTGTAGGTGGTATTGTATTGGAGGGCGATTTCCACATCAACCTTGTTTGCCTCGTCGAACTTGTCGAGGTAAATCGGGTCGGTGTGCAGGAGTTCTTTGCCCTGGTTTAAGTGGATGACGAACTCTTTGAGACCGCCTTCGGAAAGGTAGGTCTCGGAGTCGCCGGAGCGTTTGTCTTCGATGTGGAGTTCGACGCCCTTGTTTAAGTAGGCGAGTTCTCTGAACCGGTGGGCTAAGATATCGTAGTCGAACTCGGTGGTCTCGAAAATCGAGCCGTCCGGGTAGAAGGTGATGCGGGTTCCGGTGGTGTCGCGGGCAGAGTCTTCTGCTTTGCGCATTCTGCTCATGCGCTCTGCAAACTCAGCCTCGGTTTCCGGTCTTTCGGAGAGTCCCTGGACGATTCCGCCGCGGGAGAAGACCATGGAGTAGATGTTGCCGTTCTTGTAAACCTCGGCGGTGAGCCGGGTGGATAAGGCATTAACGACCGAGACACCGACGCCGTGCAGACCGCCGGAGACCTGGTAGGTGTTTTTGTCGAACTTTCCGCCGGCGTGAAGGACGGTTAAGACGACTTCAAGAGCGCTCTTTCCCATCTTGGGCATGATGTCAACCGGGATACCGCGTCCGTCATCTTCGACGGAGACTGAGCCGTCCATGTTGATGATGACGCTGACGTGACGGCAGAAGCCGGCTAAGGCTTCATCGATGGAGTTGTCGACAACCTCGTAGACGAGGTGGTGCAGACCTCTCGTATCGGTGCTGCCGATATACATTGCCGGACGTTCGCGGACCGGCGCCAACCCCTCAAGAACCGTAATGTGAGAGGCGTCGTAGTTATTTGTCATGTGTTCTGTTATCTCCTGAATTTGGCATACTCATCCGTCTTTGGTGTTGTTTTTCGGGGTAAAACAGATGAGATAATTTGCACTATATTATTTGTCGTTAAAAGCATATTAAGGTCGTGTCTGGGCCGGAAAACTTCCCCGAAACAGATGGCTTTATTCTCCCCCGCATAATACTTCTCCAAACACAAAACCCGGAGAAAAAAACCATGAAAAAATACCTCTGTACCGTCTGCGGACACGTCTATGATGAAGACGCAGGCGACGAAAAAAACCACATCGCAAAACAAACCGCATTCGGCGACCTGCCGGAAAAATGGACCTGCCCAATCTGCGGCGCATTCCGCTCGCAGTTCCGTGAACTCCAAAACCCGCACAACGCAGAAACCCAGAAACCAAAGCAGGAACAGCCAAAGATTCCAGACCTCACTCCTCTGAAACACAGCATCATCTGCTCAAACCTTGCCAAAGGCTGTGAGAAGCAGTTCAAACCGGACTCAGCCGCAATTTTTACCTCGCTTGCCAAAGAGTTCAAAGAGTCCCTGCCAAAGGCAGATGCTGTCTCCTTTGCCGCTTTGCAGAAGGGCGTGGAGCATGACATCGCAAGCCTGATTCCAACCGCAAAGAAGGTTGCCGAAAACCACCATGACCGCGGGGCTCTGCGGGCACTTACCTGGGCGGAAAAAGTCACCCGCATCCAGCACTCGCTCTTGGAACGCCACGCAGCAGAAGGCCCTGCCCTTACCAAAGACAAAACCATCTATCTCTGTCCGACCTGCGGATTTATCTTCATCGACACGCACGCCCCGTCAAAATGCCCGGTCTGTGCCGTTCCGGACTGGAAGTTTGAAATTGTGGAGGACTAAGCCATGAAGAAATTTGCTGTCAGAAACCTTCGGCTCTGTACCAAAGAATGACTCTGTCTTTATGTCTGCCCGACAGGCGCTACGGACACCGAGAACAGTATTATTGATGTCGAAAAATGTACCGGCTGCGGCCGCTGTGTCGAAGCATGTGTCTCCAAGGCCATTACCCTGATTCCGGAGGAGTTCCCAACTCCGCAGAAGCATGACGAGGACGTTCTCTCGATGATGAACACCGTTCTTTCCGCCAAAGCGCAGGCAGAGTGTATTGCCTCAGCTCTTCCGGGAAAGTTTGCCCAGGCGCTGGAACGCTCAAACAGGATTATGGCAGAAGACATCAGCAGAGAAGCCGGATACATGCTCCCGCAGGGCAAAAACGCCCGGAAGTTCCTGAAAGAGCTGGCTGAATCAGGAAACGAAAAGGCGGAAAAACTGCTCAAAGTGCTCAGGACAAACGAGTAATCCACGCGCTGCAGAGCATCCGTGAAACTTCCGGGGAAAAACCCTAAATCCTCATACCCCCTACATCCATACATGGATGAATTTTCCCGGCATAAGAAAATCGATGCCCACACCCATATTGGAAACTTCGGCAGTCCGTTCAACGTAAATTTTGATATGAACCGCCTGCTCTCCCAGATGGAGACCTTCAACATCGAAAAGACCATCCTCTGTCCTGCGGCATATATGCTCAACGAAGAAGTAAACGCGGCATACAAAGCATACCCCGACAAGGTCATTCCGCTGTGCTGGGTAAACGCAAATCTCGGTGATGCCGCAGCGGCTGAACTGGAACACTACCTGAAAGACGAAGGATTTGCCGGCGTCAAAATGCAGCCGCTGTTTGACGGATTTACCGCCGACTCCCCGCTGGTTGACCCGATTATGGAGACCGCACGGAAATACAAAAAACCGGTCTTTATCCACTGCGGACACCCGCCGTTTTCCCTTCCCTGGCAGATTGGACTGCTTGCCGAGCGGCACCCGGATGTCCCTATCGTCATGATTCACATGGGACACGGACACGGTGTCTATATCGATGCAAGTATCACCATGGCAAAGAAGTACGACAACCTCTATCTGGAAGTCTCCGGTATGCCGATGGGATGCCAGATTAAAAATGCGTATGAGACAGTGGGAGCGGACAGAGTGATGTTCGGCATCGATTCCCCGTTCCACCACCCAAGCGTCGAAATTCAGCGGGTGCTCTCCTGCGGTCTTGCAGATGATGCTCTGGAAAATGTGTTCTCCAATAATGCGGCTGCATTTATGGGACTCTGACAACCTCACTTTTTTTACCGGATTTGTTCCTAAATTGAATAACTGTGTGTTTCCAAAAGCTCTAAACAGATTTTGAAAAACCGCAGATAACATACACCGTGAGTTTGGTGTTGGTTTTTAGCGAGTGCTTTGAACGCATGAGGTAAAGAACACAGACCACGCAGACGCAGCCTTCGTCGCCAGTCCTTCGGACTTGCTCCTGGCTTGAACCTTCGGCTCTCTCCGGCTGCTGCGACCAGTCGCTCCCGCCTAACGGCGGGCTGCTGCCGCAGCCGCTTTGTGGTCGCT
>JAGARL010000066.1 GCA_017622255.1 Methanocorpusculum sp. | reverse complement strand
CAGTGACCTATGTCCGCAATATGAATATTCACTTAACCAACATCTGTAAGAACCGGTGCGGGCTGTGCGGATTCGGCAGAAAGCCGACCGAGCCTGATGCATTCTGTTTTACGGATGAGGAGTTCCGCGAGCACTGCCGCGACGCACTTTCCAAAAATGTCACAGAAGTCTGTTATCTGGCAGGCATTCACCCGGCATTTACCATAGAGAACTATGAAAATATCATCCGCACCTTCCACGAGGTAATCCCGGGAGTCCATGTGCACGGATGCAGTCCGGATGAGATTCTGTATGCCGCAGAAAGAAGCGGCATTACAACAAAAGAAGCGCTTATCCGCTTAAAAGAGGCAGGTCTCGGCTCGGTGCAGGGAACTGCCGCCGAGATTCTGGTCGACAGAGTCAGAAAGATTATCTGCGAAAAGAAGCTTCCAACGGCAGAGTGGGTCAGAATCATCCGCGAAGCGGCAGACTTAGGCTTTAAGGCAACGTCGACTATTATGTACGGTTCGGTGGAGACGGATGCAGAACGCGCCGAGCACCTGCGCATTCTCCGCGACCTGCAGGACGAAACCCATGTCTTCGAGGAGTTAGTCCCGCTTTCCTTCCTGCACAAGAACACCCCCCTGGAACAGGCAGGCATCGTCAGCCACGGCGCTACCGGACGGCAGGACGTCTTACTCGTTGCAGTTTCCCGTCTTTTCATGGACAATGTAAACAACATCCAGGTTCCCTGGTCGAAGATTGGCCAGAAGATGACCGAGGTCTGCTTAATGGCGGGCGGAAACGATGTGGGCGGAACGATGTTTGTGGATTCCTTATCCCGGGAGGCAGGAACCGCAGAAGGTACCGACTACTTCAGCCCCGAAGACATGCAGATGATCTGCGAGGATATGGGACGCGTGTTAAAACAGAGAGACACGCTCTACAACATCCTCTAACTTTTTTTTCCAAACGAAGCGAAAAAATGCGAGGTTCGAGAACTGCGAAGCAGTTCGAAGATCGAGCATGGATTTTCGAACGAATGAAATGAGTGAGAAAAGACATGCGAGGTTCGAGAGACGCGAAGCGGCTCAAAGATCGAGCACTCATTTGAACGAATGAAATGAGTAATAATGAGTGCGAGGGGAGGGATTCGAACCCGCGAACGACTTTCGAGCAGATCTTGAGTCAGCCTCCGTTGGCCACTTGGATACCCTCGCAAAAAGTACCTGTATATATTCGCAGGAATTGCTTATGAAGGTTTGTACCGGACCGGGAAAAACAGGGAAAAATATTTAAGCACACACGACATATATGTATATCCCTTATAGGAAGCGAGGTGGGGTAGTCAGGAGATCCCGTCGGGCTCATAACCCGAAGACCAATGGTTCAAATCCATTCCTCGCTATGTTTTTTGTATTCTTTCTCAGCACAGTTTCTTTTCTATCATCCACGATATTTTCGTCAGATTCCGTTTTACCGCAGAAGAAACCGCATTTCTTCGCGCATAATGATAGACTGAATCAAAAACCGCAAGATTTCCTGCATCATCAAACACCGATGCGGCGCCGTGTCCGCAGCAGAGCCGAAGGCGTTTTCCCTCTGCTTTCAGCTCGGCGTCAAGCGCTTTGGCCGCGGCAAAAAGCTCTGCGCGCTCTTCTGATGCCAGCGCGCTGTTGATATTGGCAGACGTTATCAGATAATCCGGAATCGAGCCGTAAACCCGGCGCGGCATACTGATGCTTGCAAAATTCAAAATCGCATCCGAAGTAAACAGCAGCCCGAACTGCGGCTCATAATAAAACAGCTGTCCTGCCAGATGCCCGCCCCGGCTTTCCCAGACCTCAAAGGTCAGACCGCCGAAGGATATCTCATCAATCACCGAAAACACCCCGCGTTTTCTCTTCGGCACTGTATCCGCGAGGATATACTCTTTCGGCATGACAAAACCGGAGATGGTGTTGATGGTTTTGGTATAGGTCCGGTTCAGATTCTGATACTCATTTACCGCCGAAAACCCGCGCGAACCGCTCTCCAGAAGGGCGCGGGTTGTCGGATGCAGGTAGGCAGGCGCCGGGAGAAGTCCTGCCATTCCCATATGGTCCGCATCCCCGTGCGTACAGAGCAGATGGGCCACATCCGCAAACGAACCAAGCCCGAGGTCTGCAAGCGCAGCACACCAGTCCGCATAATTCATTCCGTACCCGCAGTCAACAAGAACCTTCCCCGCCGGAGTTGCAAACAGATGAATACAGCCGCCGGCAGGGGGCTGAAGAACCCAGAGCGTGATATCAGAAGAGAGTGGAATCTTCTGGTAATCCAGATAGAAGTCCTTTCCCGTATTCCCGTAAAGATACCGCCCGATGCTTAAAATAATCCAGCGAACCTCCTTCGGGTCTTTTCCCAAACGAGACACAAGCTCCGCTACTGCAGACTCGGTCTCCGAAAAATAGACATCCCGCTCCGCATCGGAAAGCGTTTTCAGATACGGGGAAAGTTTGCGTTTATACCGGCGGCTCAGATAGGATTTCGACATACAGTAATCTTACATTGCCGTTTTTCCAATATACGGTTTCTCCTCAGGACAGTTTTTCTTTTGTTGCGCTAAAGTAAAGTTAATTTTACCTATTTCTGAAAAATATGATTAATTTATATACCCAAATAGCGAATCTCTATTCCAATGAACTGGAAAACGCTTCCCTCATCCGTACTGTTCTGCTCGGTGCTGGTGCTTCTTGCATCCTGTTCCTATGCAGTCCTTTCCACAATAGTAAGCCTTGCCGTCGGCGCCGGATACGGTATCCCGGTTGTTCTGGTCGGCAAATTCTTCTACGGCTGGGTCATCCTCTGCATTCTCTTCTGCATTGTCGCCGCAGTTTCCCGCCGCCGGAAAACAGGCGTGGCGCTGAATGCAAAGCGTACTGCATCCCTTGCAGGCACCGGGGTTGTTATGGCGCTGGTTACCGTCTGCTACTTCCACTCCTTAAGCTATCTTCCCATCTCCCT
>JAGARL010000065.1 GCA_017622255.1 Methanocorpusculum sp. | reverse complement strand
TCCAAGCAGGGATTCGGCAACCGCTACGTCCTTCGCAGAAGTAACGGTACCTCTGTCTATGCAGCCCGCGACCTTGCATTCCACCTCTGGAAGAACACCCAGTGCGACAGAAGCATTGATGTCCTTGGTGCTGACCACAAGTTAATCGGCTCCCAGCTCCAGACGACGCTCTCTCTCATCGGCGAGAGACCGCCGGAGATTGTAAACTTCGAGTTCGTCTCACTGCCGGAAGGTTCGATGACCACCAGAGGCGGTGTGTTCATCACGGCAGACGAGTTAATCGCCGAGACCAAGAAGCGTGCTTTAGAGGAAGTTACCATCCGCCGTCCGGAACTCTCCGAGGAAGAGAGGGCAAAGATTGCAAACGCAGTCGCTGTCGGTGCAGTCCGCTATGATATCGTAAAGGTCTCTGCAGAGAAGTCCACCGTCTTTGACTGGAAGGAAGCTCTTGACTTCGAGCGCCAGAGTGCTCCGTATGCACAGTACGCACACGCAAGAGCCTGCTCTATCTTAGAGAAGGCAAAAGAGGAAGGCGGATTTGCAGAATGCTATGAGTTCTCCGACTCTTACGAGATTGCTCTTGCAAAGCACATCGCACAGTTCCCGTACGTTATCGAGAAGGTTGTAGTCGAGCTTCGCCCGCATCTCCTTGCAACCTATGTCCGCGACCTTGCAGACCTCTTCAACTCCTTCTACCGCTTCGATCCGGTCTTAAAGGCAGAGGGCAAAGTCCGCGATGCACGTTTAACTTTAGTTGACGCATGCAGAAACACTCTCCACCAGGCACTCGATGTCTTAGGTATCGAGGCTCTGGAGAGTATGTAAAATAGGGATTTCATTCCCTGCTTTTTTTAGTGTGTCTTAGTTATTTTCGGTAGTTTGATTTTATTGTCCGCCAATATTCTCAAAACCGCTTCAAAAACTCCAGCGACGCAAGCACCGCATCGAACTCCATACACTCAATAATCCCCACAGCATCCAACCTCATAACAGCAGAGAAATCAATCTCCCCAGAACCGCATGCCGCATGTTCATCCCATCTCCCATGATTATCATGCAGATGCACATGCTCCGGCTTCTCCAAAAGAAATCCCGCAAGTGCCTGATTCAGATTCGCATGCCCGACATCCAGACAGAACCCAAGTCCACACTCGCGGATATGCGGCAGGAGACTGGGAAACCGGAAATGACAGCAGTCCCAGCTTCCAAGATTCTCCATTACAAAGCGGACGGAAAACTCCTCCTGCATTGCTCCCAAATCGGTGATTGAGCGATGAAGAGCCGCTTCTGATGCGGAAAAGCGTTCTGCCTCCAGACAGAATCCCGGATGAATCACCAGCGTTTCTGCCCCCAGAGCGTCTGCGGCCTCTGCGGATTCGCGGATAACCGATAGAGATGCAAGTCTCAGCCGTTCAAACGGTTCGGCGATGTTGCCATCCGAGGTCGGCGAGTGAACAGAATAGCGCAGGGGAAAAGACTCCGCGGCCTCGGCAAAGTCCGGCAAAGTATGCCCGCAGGCAGACATAATCTCGACATACCCAGTTAGAGGAGACAGCGCTTCCAACGCGTCAAAGAGCGGTTTTTTCATGAGACAGTTGGAGGATATGCCGAGCGTTTTCATGATTTCTGTATATAGATTGAATTTAGAAGTAATAAATTCGAGGTTTTTGAAAACAGAATTGTGATTATGAGAGTACATGTTCAAAGAAAACGCAGGAACAGCATTAATCCATGACGTGAATTAATATTATATGTTCTAAACACAAATTATATTGCATGAAACTGCAGACAGCCGTATCTGTTCTTCTCCTGCTCGCCGTTCTCTTTGCCGGCAGTGCATCTGCCGCAGAGTGGGAGCCGGTAACCATCACGGATGATCTTGGTGTCGTTGTTGAAATTACAAAATATCCGGAAAGAATCGTTTCCTTATCTCCGGCAAACACGGAGATTCTCTTCGCCTTAGGGCTTGACGAGAGAATCGTCGGAGTAACCGAATACTGTACCTATCCGGAAGCGGCACTCTCCAAGGAAAAGATTGGCGGATTTTCCACCATCAACACGGAAAAAATTACCGTACTGAATCCGGACCTGATTGTCGCGGCAGACGGAAACTCCGAAGAGACCGTCAGCCACTTACGCGAACTCGGTTACACGCTGATTACCATTAATGCAGACACCATCGAGAGAACTCTCGCAGACATTCTCCTCCTTGGAAAAGCAACCGGAACTTCTGCTGATGCAGAGGCGCTTGTCTCCTCGATGCAGGCAGACCTCGCAGAGATTGCGGAAAAGACCGCAGACCTTGAGAAGCCGAAGATTCTGCACTGCATGTGGATTGACCCCTTATGGGTTTCCGGAAGCGGCACCTTCCAGGATGAGATGATTACCGCCGCCGGCGGAGAAAACGCAGCAGCTGCAGAAGGCGGATGGGTTGCGCTGAATATGGAAAAGTTCCTCACCATGAATCCGGATATCATTGTGGTTGATTCCGGAAACGGTATGGGCGTCGGTGAGGATGACAAATTAAAGAACCTGCTGATGGAAGACCCGCGCATGCAGTCCTTATCTGCCGTGCAGAATGACCGTGTGTACGTGGTAAACGCAGACATCATCGACAGAGGCGGACCGCGTATCGTAGACGGCGTGGAAATTCTCGCAACGATTGCCCACCCGGATGTATTCGGCGAGTACGGCGGAAATGACAACGCAGCACTGTCTCCAGGATTTGGAATGCTTGCAGTCCTTGCAGGTCTTGGCGCAGTGCTTGTGCTGAGAAGAAAATAATCCCTCTTTTTTTTATATCAGAGGAAAAAAGGAGACGAGTCCTCTTATCCGGAGAACATCTCCGCATTCTTAAAACAGTGTTTTGCCCGCTCTTCCTGCTCCATGACCATGAGGAGTCTGCCTTTGCGGGCCCAGAAATCCGCATCGCAGGGAGTGATTTCGATTCCCCGCTCAAATGCGGAAAGAGCTTTTTTGTAGTCCTCGACTGCCGCATAGGAAAGCCCTAAGTTCATCCAGTAGTCTGCGGCATCAGGATTCAGGCGAACAGCACGCTCGAAGGAGGAGATTGCCCCTTCGGTATCTCCTGCCCGGAAATGCACCACGCCCTTTCCGCACCAGACTGCCGCACACAAGGGGTCAAGCTCTGCCGCACGGCGCAGACATGCAACCGCTTCCTCTGCTTTGTCCAGCTCGGATTTTGCAAGCCCTAACTCAGCGTAGTAGGATGCTTTGTAGGGATTGAGTTCGAGAGCCTTCTGGAAGCAGAGCTCCGCCTGCCGGAACTGTCCGCGGTCGCGTTCGGCTTCCCCTAAGGAAAACCAGTAGGCATCGTCTGATGCGGAGTCGGGAGACATTCCTTAGTTCTTTCCTAAAATGCGGGCTGCGAAGTGTCCTGCGTTTTCTCCGCCGTCAACAGCCATGCAGGCAACAGGAACGCCTTTCGGCATCTGTGCGATAGAAAGAAGCGCGTCAAGTCCTCCTGCAATTTTTCCGGAAACCGGAACGCCTATAACCGGCTTCTTGGTTCTTGCGGCAACAACGCCCGGAAGGGCTGCGGACATGCCGGCAATGCAGATGAAAATCTCTGCATCGGATGCCTTTACATACTCGTCGAGTGCTTCTGCATCGCGGTGTGCGGAGAGGATTTTTACTTCGTAGGAAATCTTGTACGATTCAAGCGCGGATACGGCTTTGTCAATGATTGCCTGGTCAGAGGCGGAACCGGCGATAACTGCTACTTCGGTCATATGAATGACT
>JAGARL010000064.1 GCA_017622255.1 Methanocorpusculum sp. | reverse complement strand
GGTAATCACCGCCTTTTCCAAAACGGCCTCCTCACCCACAGCGTCCACGCACTGTGCAAAAAGCACTCCTGCTCCCAGGATGCTCTGCGCAGTTCTTCCGTCCAGATGCACCAGCTCCGCGTAGATATCCGGGTGGTCTTCTCTGACGAGGGATAGGTTGACTTTCCGGGTTTCGCGGAAGTGCTCGACGAGTGTGTACACCGCGGAGGTCAAGCCTTCCTTTCTGATGCGGTATACGGCATCTGTAAATGCGTCTTTGTACACCTTGGCGAGTCCCGCTAACGCGTCTGCCATCTGCGAGTAGTAGAGAGCAGGAACATAGGCATCTGTGTCGTCCGGTTCGGGAAAGGCGGAAAGAAGCGTCTGCCAGACTTCATTGTAGGTCGGCATCTACACCCTCCCGGAGTACATCATTTTCGGCGGATTTTTGTGTGTTCTCCTGCGGATGATGTTTCTGACCGACGACTGCGATATGCCGTATTCTTCTGCAAGAGATTTGAGGGTGTTTCCGTTTTCCCGTTTCCGTCGTATCTCTTCCGCATCCGCGTAGGTTATCTGGTGCGGTGCGTTTTCCTGTTTGGATATGAGCCGCAGATTTTCGAGGCGGTTGTTTTCCCGGTTATGGTCGATGTGGTCCACTTCTGCATCCAGAGAGAGCGGGATTCCCCGGCAGAGTACCCACATGGCACGGTGTACGGAGACACGTCCGCGGATTTCCTTATCGCCGAAGGAGAGCCGGATGCGAAGGGACGGATAGCCGGCTTTGACTGCCGGTTTGAGGAAGTCTCCTGTGCTGTTTGAGTAAATGCGCCCGGTGTCCGGATGGGCTACCCAGTCACCCCGCATGCCTTTGATATAGACGGCGAAGTCCGTTGCCCGGATGAGGTTGTCAGTTTTGGCCATGGGTTTCCTCCTGCTGTTCCGGTTTGTTGAAGAAGATATAGAGATTAAGCCCGGATTCGTAGAAGATTTCTATGGGGATGTTTCGTGCATCTGCAGCCTGGATTATCAGGTTTCTGATTACCCGCGCTGCTGTTTCTGAAATCATGGCAAGCTGTTCCTCGAGCTTTGTTCGTTTCAGCAGAGCGGGGATGTGGTCTGAGCCGCCAATGTGGTAT
This sequence comes from Methanocorpusculum sp., assembly GCA_017622255.1. GTDB lineage: Archaea > Halobacteriota > Methanomicrobia > Methanomicrobiales > Methanocorpusculaceae > Methanocorpusculum. Next base: position 688 of record JAGARL010000064.1, on the reverse strand, counting down.
TCGACGGCAAGCCGCAGGTCGTCGGACTTTTGCTGATACTCTTCTGCGTCGATTATCTTTTTGTGTTCTGCGGACGAATCTGTAAGAGAGGATGCGGAGGTCCGTTCTGATTTGGTCGTCGTGCGGCGTCCCTCCTCCTGTTTTTGGTGTGTTTTCATTCTTCGTCTCCTGTTAAGTGTTCGTTTTTGTAGTCACTGAGTTCTTTTCGGTTTAAGTGTTCGAAGCGGGTGTAGGCTTGCTTTAGTTCGCTTGTCGTAAGCCAGAGGTTTATCCGGTCATGGACGATGCGCCGTACGTCCTTCCAGGTGCTTTCGAAGGCTACGTCTGCGCCGTGGACGGCGATTACCGGGAGGAGGTATTCGCGGATGGTTTGGTCTATGACTGCTTCGATTTGTTCTTCGGTTTCTGTTGGGGTTTGTGTGTCTATCCAGTCGCGGACTGACTGTTCGAGGGCGTCTGATGCTTGCCCTAGGGCTGCTTCGGCAACGGCGGTGAAGAAGTCTGTCCGCGAGGCAAACCCGGAGCGCTTTATGCGCAGGTCGAGTTTTTGTGCAGTGTCCTTTTCCATTTTGAAGTGGCACGCGACTTGTTTTCGTTTTCCTTTCACGGTACGGTCTCCGATTTGTTTGGATGAAACCGGAAACGCGAAACGGAAAACTCGTTTTTTGTTAGCATTTTTTTGATATCC
>JAGARL010000063.1 GCA_017622255.1 Methanocorpusculum sp. | reverse complement strand
CCGGGGTAATTGTGTGGTCTGCGTCGATGGATTCAAAGGTATATGTCTTTGTTCTTCCGACGGAAGAACCGTCGACTAAAACGTCTTTGAGATAGTATCCGTCTGCGGCCTCAAGCGTGACAACCTTGTCTGAATATGGTGCTACGCGGACTTCCCCGGACGGGTTCGTGACTCCTCCGGCACTCTGAGTAACTGTGATTGTGAAGTATGCAGCTCCTCCTCCTCCTTCGGAAGAGAGTGTGCCGTCCTCAGAGATTGTCAGTCCCTCTCCAATTTTGACGAGTCCTGCGGCGGTCTCGGATGCAAGCGGTAAGGCATCGTCTCCGCCCGGTAAATGGCTTTTTGCGTGCGGTGTCGGCAGAATGCGGACTTCTGTGTACTCTCCCGCTTCTGTCTGGACTTCCTGTAAGGAATGAATCGAATCTACAACCCATTTTTCATTCATGGTTGGTTACCTCAAAAATTGAGGAATTAGGCTAAGGTGAAGCCTAATCCTGCGGTGGTGTATTCTCTGTCCTCTGCTCCTGGTGCAACGCCTAACCACATCTGGTTAATCTTTGCCGGAAGGACAACGCTCTCTGTGGACTGAGTGGATTTAGTCTCTGTAAGTGCGGTGCCTGCTCTTGCAGTGAACAGCTTTGCACTTCCTGTTCCTGCTCCATCCTTCTTGAGAGAGACAGAACCGATGATGAAGTGGTTTGCCGGGCACAGCATTGCCTGTTCCTTGCGGTCTCCTCCGTAGAGGTCAGAAAGGGACATGTAGTTTGCAGTGTCCGGGGTAACGACAGTGAAAACATATGTCTTGCCGTCTGCCTTGTTCTGATACATGACACCAGATGTCGGGACGACGCCTGCGTCGAATGCTCCGCCTGTGAAGGTGTAAATCTTAGTCTCTGCAGAGTTTGCTCCCCAGACCAGAACCTTTGCGCCTTCCTCTGCGGATGCCGGGACGGTATCAGAGACAGCGGAAAGGATAGTACCTGCGGTCTTGTCTGCGATGTCTGCGACAAGCTCGGTCTCAAGTGCGGTGATTTCGCCTTCGACCTCTGCCTTTGCCTCTGCGATTGCTTCTGCCTGGGCGGTGGATACCGGCTTGTCTGTATCGGCGGTGTTGTCAACATTTCCAAGTCCGACCTGTTCTGCGGTCACTGCGTGCGGGTTCTCCTTGTTGGCAACGTGCGGGTTGATAGTGTTGTCAATTACTCCCTGCAGTCCGTTGACGTCTGCAACCTCGTGAGTGTGTGCCTCCGGCTTAAATTCGGTCGGCTTGTCAGTGACGCCAGACCATGGAACTGCGGATGCCTGACCGACGGTGTACTCCTCGTAACCTGCGGCTTCGCCGAGTTTAGTGTCGTCAACGACGAAGTACATAAGCCCGGTGCTCTGGACTTTGACGGTGTCGCCCTTCTGTGCCTGCTCGGCAGTCAGTGCGAAGCGTGCTGCATCGTCTGCGACGACGACGACACGCTCAAGGGATGCCTGAGGAAGGCGGGCGATGTCGATTACTCCTGCGGTAATCTGGGATGCGTCAATGCTGACTTCATCAGCTCCGCCCTTGCCGTGTGCGGATGCGTGTGCGGATGGTGCGAAGGTCTCCGGGATTCCTGTAAGGTCGGAATATGCGTGCTCATGTTCAAAGTCGGTGATGTCGGCTTTGCTATGAGTGTGTTCTTTTGGTTCTGCTGCGATTACTCCGTCCTTAAGGTCAAGGAGTGTATCAACGATGAATTTCTTGTTTACCATGTTATTCTTCCTCTAATTCTGTGTTCATACACGGATGCAGGCGGCATCTCGTGAGTTCGATTTTCATCTCGTCGCGGTCTTTGAGGATTTGGATTTTGTTATCTTCAATCTCCTTACGAAGAGCAGAGAACTGCCCGAAAGAGACAAAATGACCGCCTAAGATGGTCAGTATAAGTGCCAAAAATTCAAGAGATTCTATCATTTTTTGAACACCATAACTGCCCCGATAATCAGGACTGCGGCAAGGATGATGAGACCAAAACTGTTGTTGACCTCTTCCAGGACTTCCCCTGCGTCTCCGTTGAATGTTTCTGCAAGTTCGTCCACGGCATCAGAGAGGTTGTTTAACCCCTCTCCTGCCATGGTGAACATTGCATAAGTTCCCGTTCCAAACATAGTGGGAAGTGCCGCTGCCTTTACGGGTTTGGACTGAAAAAACCGGGACAGATGGTCGCCTAATTTGGTAATGCCTTTTGCGACAGTCATTTAGACCACCCGCGGAATTTTCAGATTCTTTTTTCCGGCATCGCGTGAACTCTGGTTGTCCCGGGTTCTCAGGACGTCCAGTGCCTTGCGTTCAAGCTCCTTTTTCTGTGCCGTGGTTAACATGCGTTACCTCCTGCCTTTCTTCTTTCCAACAAGAAGATAGACAAGTACTCCTACTCCGACAAGTCCGACAACCCAGGGAAGATATTCCCTGATATTGACGGCGGAATTTTCCGCGGGCGTCTCAGGCTCGCTGTTGTTTCCGCCTCCCCCTCCGTTGGACATGTTCATGAGATACATTAGGCCCATCATATCTGCGAGGCTGTTGTCTGTTTTCTCATTAATCAGTCCGTCCGGGGTGGTTTTGCTGGTTGGCTGATTCACTACGATAACGTCCGGGGATTCTCTCCCGGCGTTGATTGCCTGAGTCGCCAGGAGACTTGCTGTAGCCCCTGTTCCTGCTGCTGCAGTGACTCCCCATGTTACCGGGTTTTTCAGAGTAGAGCCAAGTTTTGAAAAGAGTTTGTTTACTCCTTCTGCTTTTGCCATTTAATCACTCCGGGACGCAAAAACTCCAAGTAAAACAACTCCGCCGATAATCGCGACTAACGGCAGATACTGTTCAAGATTGGACTTTGCGTTTGTTGTTGTGTACTGTTCGACGTTTTCACCACTTTTGCCGGGGCTGCCTCCTCCGCTCCCGCTCTGACCTGCAAGAAGTCCTGCGAGGAAAGCGAGTAAATCAGAATCCCCATCCTCCGGGATGTTCGGTAATCCGTCCGGCTGCGGGACTGTTCCGTCCGGGTTAAGTACTTCCGGGACGTCCGTTCCTCCGCCATCGAAGATGTCATTGGGGTTTGGTCCGCCTTCTTCCGGGATGTCAGGAGAATTAACTCCGCTGCTAAACAGTTCTGCCCCTACAAGGCCAACTGTCCCAAGTGCGGATACAGTACCCGCAGTCTTTGCGAAGCTTCCTGTATTGTCCGCCTTGCCTGCTGCCTTTATAACTCCCCCGGTGTTGTCGGCGGTTTTCATAACATCTCCTGCGGTGTCTGCTGTTTTCAGAACTTTTCCGGCGGTCTTTGTGCCTTCAACTGCGGTCTTGACTCCTTTAATTGCCCATCCCACACCAGGGATTAAGCCGAGCACATCTAAGGCCGAGTAGGCAAGGTCTGTCCCGGTGACGCTCTCTCCGTTCGCGGCCTTGTCAACGGTCTTTGCGAGGTCGAGAGGTAAGAGGATGTCCGCGGCAAGTGCTCCGAGGGTGACTGCCGGGTTATCGGATTCGTATAAGGATTCGTGGGTGTCAAGCAGAGACGAGAAAGCCCTTCCCAGGTCTCCGAATGTCGGCATCCCATGTCCTGTGTATGTGTCCGCGGCTGCGGATGCACCCCCCGCCCCGGAAGATTCGGTGAGATAGACTGTCTGCGAAGGTGCAGTCGTCTGAACCTTAATGCCTGTTGTTCTGTCAACCAGGGTTCCCGAACCTGTGAAAGCATCGTAGTATGTCCCGGATGCAGAACCAGGTGTGTTTTTGTTGTCTGCCTCGTACTGTGCGATTGCGTACAAGGAGTTCGGCACATCGAGTCCCTTGTCCTCGTGATAATCAATCAGCCCGGCGGCGTCGATGTTTGCATATCCTGTCTGGGTGCTCTTTCCCGTGATAGTATCAGTCACACGGTATGTCCGGGTGTTCTTGCTCCCGGACGTGGACTGATAGAGCGGTGTGACGGTGTATCCCTTGTCAGAATTTCCCGGCGTGTTCCCGGTTGTGGTTGGTGTGGTTTTTGTCGTTTTGTCGGAAGTAGAGGGCGTCTTATTGGTGACGGCTGCTGCTTTCGGATTGGAAAGATTCTCTGCGGCTTTGGTAACTCCGCCCCCGAAAATCCCACCACTTAATAATCCGTCAAGTATTCCCATACTTCCCTCCGCTGCCTTAGTAGGTAGTGAAAGCGTACATCTGCTTGTAAAGTGGAATGTTCACAAGAGATTCAAGAGAGATGTAACGGATTGCCTGCTTTACTTCGGATTTTGCGGCAAGCTCGATGTCACCTTTTGCGAAACTCCATCCGTCCTTGCCTACGCGGTTGGACTGCCACTGAGTGCCGAAGTCATAAATGACACAGCCCTTCGGGAAAGTGGTTTCATAGATAATCTCGTCGATTGCGCGGTGGGTGAACCAATCTTCCTTTCCAAGTTCCACTCTGTCCGGGACAGTGCGAAGGAGTCCGATAAGTTCCGGGTAGGTCTCCCCGTCTGCCGGGGTGAAATCGACGACAGCTCCGCGGAGAAGTGTGCCGTTCGGAATCTCCATAAATCCGGAAAACTCGGTGTTGCCTGCGCATTCGTCCGTAAGTGCATAGACCTTCGGCTCGACGACTCTTTCCCAGGACTCGCCATAGAGGGACTCAAGCTGTGCGCCAGAATAGATAGTCTCTTTGAGTGTAATTACGCAGTTTGCGGTTGCGACAATGATATCCTTGTCAATCTCTCCGCCAAACTGAATGGAAAGTTCTACGTTGTTGTGTGCCGGGGCGACGATGTCTCCTTCGTCGAGGTAGAGAGCGAAGGTCAGGTCGACGTGTTCCCCTGCCGGGATTTCTTCAAAAGTCATTCCGAGTGTGTCGTTTGCCTGGGTTTTCTGAACACGAGAGTTCAGAAGGGCAAGGTCGTATCCATTCAGTGCATAGTGAACACGGATAGAATCGGTAACGAGTCTGATGTCCGTGATTGCCTTTTTGAGGACGTTCTTAATCTCCGGGGTGTACGGTGCAGAAGAGTTGTTTGCTACAGTCAGATTGAATTTCAGAATGTAAGCATCGTGAACCGAGTTGCGCGGAAGATTGAGAGTGCTCATACTCATAGAGATAGGCTGTGCAATAGTGGACACTTTGTTTCTGCCAAAAATTGCCATTTTTCCAATCTCCTTACATTAAGAACTTCTTTGCTGCCGGAACTGCTCCGACGATGAGTCCGATTGCTACTGCTCCAATTGCCATTGGGAGCACGTATGCCTTAACCTGTCCGACTGCGGTGTTTGCCGCATTCTTGACAGCGTTTCCTACATTGATTGCCATTTTTTCTTTTCCTGCAGGCTTGCCCCGGCTGCGGAAATGCCCGAATCGGGCGCTCTGCATCGGGTTCAAGACTGCGGGTAAATGGTCGATGTGTGAGAGAAAATAGAGGATACTCCAAAATTACCCCATTTTTGGGGTAAATCTGGGTATTTTGTGTATGCTATCCGAGATTACTTGCCCCAAACGGTGTGTCTGTTAATCTGACCGTTGAGGATTTTGTAATAGCCGTGTTCATAGCTGATGGTGTACTCGCAGAGTTTCTTTGCCTCTGCCTCTTCCACCTGCTTGAGGATTTCGACTTTCTCTGCTTCGTCATGTCCTGCGAGAAGGAATCCCTTAACTGCCTCTGACATCTTCCAGGAACGCTCCGGGACGGATGCGGGCGGAGTCTGAACTTCGGCATTCTCCGGGTCGAAGAAGTCGATAACTTCCTGCTTTTCTCTTTCTGTCTGTTCTGCAAGCTCTGCGTATGCGTTTGCTGTCTGTTCCTGCTTCTTCGCTTCCTTGTTTTTAATCCCTGCGAGGATTCCGGCGAACGCTGCAGCAAGGGTAGTGATTGCCGCGATAATTGCCTCATAATCGAGGGAAAGAATCGTTTCTAACATACACAATAGAAATGGAATGCCGTTAAAAAATAGAGGATACTCCAAAATTGGGGTAATTTTGGGGTATTTTTTACGAAAATTTATCTAACAGCCATACGATTACTGAATGCAGAGATGGGGCAGAACCAGGGGGGTATTTGTCCGGGTGTTCTGCTATCATTTGGCTGCGGGCCTGCTGCAGGCGTGCTTCCGTGATTCGTGAAATTCCAACTTTGATGTATCCTTTCGGCTTCATCCTTTGTGCTCCGTTTTCCGCTTGACGTCGGCGGCTTTGATAATCTTGTATTCTCTGCCGTCCCAGATTAGGACATCATGTTCTGCAAGCTCGTAGTTCAGCCCTGGGATTTTCTTTCCGTCGGATTTCTTCCAATCAAATTCGGGAATCATCTGTGATGCGTAGCGGATGTCTGACGGGATGTTGAAGTGCATAAGGTACGTGATACCACACTGCGCCCAGAGTAGTTGCGAGAAGTTCTGCAGACGCTGCGTCACGAACCAGAGGTACTTCTCCGCCCCTCTTCCTTCCCGGGCGATTCTCTCGAAGAGCGGGTCTGGAACTGAGGCATTCTTGTTCCAATTGTGCGCCTCTTCGCAGATGAATATCCTTTTCCCCTTCTCATTCAGCCAGAGGAACGAGAGGATTTCCCGGTAAATGTTGATAATGTCTGCAATGTCGATGTTCCGGGATGCGGGGACGCATAAGATGTAGGGATAATCCAAGAGTGCATCAAGGTTCTTGTAATTGTATTTTGGTGAAATTGTCAGTTTTTTGACGTCCTTTAATGCAATAAGCCCGATGTGATTTTCGGTTTTGGTGTCGAAGATGATAAACGGGATTTTCTTCTCGTATAGCCCTTCAATCATCGCCCCGACGAAGTACGATTTCCCGCCCCCGGTCGGTGCGGCAATCATCCGATGAACTCCTTTTTCGAGGTCTAAGTCGTCATACAATGACATCGGCAAGCTCCGCGAGGTTTTCCGAGATGGATAAGGGTTTGTTCGATACCGGGGCAGTACTTGCAGGTTCGGGCTTTTCTTCGGTCGGCGTGGTTTGCGGCTCTTCGGTCTTTGCCTTGTCGAGTTCCCGCTTCTTGAGTGTGTAGGATATCACCGGGTACATGCAGAGGGCTAAAGCTCCGAGGCCGATTACCAGGGATACCGCGGGGCTGTCAATCATTCCCCCGGCGGCAGAACCCGGCGGGAAATAGACATCGAGTGCCCGGTTGAGTGCGTTTTTCCCGTGCCGTTCCCAGACTCCGCGGTTCGGCAGGCTGTCAGCAGGATATCCCATTTCCCGGAAGATATCTTCCGACATATCCAGGCCGATTTCGATAAGGTCGATGATGGCATTTATCCCGTTATCTTCCGGGGCAGGAGTTCCGGGCGAGTCCGGGAGTCCGTCCGCTGCGAGTTCCGGCGGGGCGTCCTCGTCGAGCATTGCGTCCAGGTCGTAGCCGATAATTTCCCCGGTGATGTTCTTTTTATTCAGCGGTTCTTCCATACGCTGCCCCTGTCTCTTCGAGCATAATTTTTAGTTCCGGCTCATCCACTTTGTATGTAGCTCCTCGGACGTGTCGAACAACCGGGATGCCTGTATCTACGATTTTCACTGCGATACATCCGCGATTCCCGGTTGGTAAATCAACTACCTCTGCCCGGGTGTAGCTTCCTGTTTCTTCGACTCCTTCCCGGTACGTGTCGCAAGACCACATGGTGTTTGCGAGGTTGAGTAACTGCCTGCGGATTGCATCTTCTGTTTTCCGGCTCATGCTTCCTCCGTGATTTCCACTTCTGCCGGGATGGTGTTTTTCCTCTTGTCAAGAACGGTGAAGTCTACCCGGTAGTCATACACTGAAAAGCCTGCTTTCAGGATGCCGGATGCCTTGAACTGTTCCATAATGTCTGTGTTGTTCACGAGGGTTTCGCCTACTTTTACGCATCGTTCTGCAATGCCGATAATTTTTCCAAACCCTGGGATTCCATCTACTCCGAACATCAGACAATCGCCCCGTAGAGTTGAATTGGTGAGTATCCTCCGGGCTGTTTCACTGTTTCTTCCTGTTCCTGAGGATTTCCACTATGTTTTTTGCTCCGTTTCTTCCTTTCTCGCACAAGAAATAAGGCGATTCCGACGGCAGTAAGCGCCCCGATTACTAAAACAAGCCCGATAGGGTTTATTCTTGGTGTGGTCTTTGCGATTGATTCGAGGGATACGGGTTCTGCGTGGGATTCACCTTCCACATTGGAATGTGCGAGGATTTCCTCTTCTTCCTCTGTGATTTCCACTGCCGGGGCAGGTTCTTCGCTCAGCTCAGCGGCCTTCGGCTCGCACTCGTCGCGCCATGCTACGTTCCTGGATAAGCATTCCGGGCATCGTGAGGGCTTCTTTTTGCTTCCGTCCCGTGCCATCCATTCGTTAGAGCAGGTTAAGCAGCGGGCGGCCCGCGGGGTTTTTGCCGGGTTTTCCGGCGCTTCCATGTTGTTTTCCATTTTTCCATTCCTTTTCCACCTGTAGATAGGGTTCGTAAAATGAGATGATATAGGGCATTCTCCGCGGCATCCATGCCGTGTGGTTGAGGGTTTATCCCTCTTCGGGTGAACCTTTATTCTGTAGGATTTCCCGCCCTTCTCTCATAATCTGCGAACTCATTGCCGAACCTCAGACGGGATTTCCGAGGCCGTGTTAGTATAATGGCAAGTACTCTGGTTTTGTAGTCCAGGAATCCCGGTTCAATTCCGGGATACGGCTTTTTGCCCTATTGGTGATAATGGTAGCACGCCCGGGCAGGTCTGCCCGGGAAGTCCCGGTTCGACTCCGGGGTTCGGCTTCCCGGTAACGGGCGGATGGGGACTTTTCCACCATTTCAACCCATCTGAAAAAAAAGGTTATTTTGGTATTTTTTGTTCGAGTTCTGCAAGGCTTTTGTTGTTGTGTGTCGCGATGGGATAAGACAGCCCGGCGATTTTTAGTGCCTTGTAGACTGTCTTGTCCCCGCATCCGATTTCCCGGGCGATTTGTTTTCCACTCTTGCCCGCCCGGAGTTCCGAGAGCAGCCATTCCCGGGATGTGAGGCAGGGATATAACTGCCTCCACAGTTCCTTCCCGCTCATGCTCCCTCCTTTAGGAGTCTGCGGTATAATTTGGTTGCGCAGTCTTTGCACAGTCCCGGCGGGACAGTTCCGAACCGTGCATTATCGAACCCTGCTTGAACCTGGTTTCTTTCTATGTCCGGCATCGGACGGCCTCCGCACTCCGGGCAAGCCCCTGCATCCGCGTGCGTGGTATGGGTTGCGGTGTCGTTTTTCGAGATACGGGTGATTTCCACGGGCTGTCCGTCTACGGATGCGAGCGGGATAATCTCGTCCTCGTCGTAACCCATCTCTTCGGGACAGTATATGCCGGAGATGCTGAATGCTCTTTTGAGTGCGTGGACTTCGGCGACTTTTTCCAACATGTAGGCGGGCATTTTGTCCCAATTTGTTTTCCTGCCCTGTGTGCCTTTCCGCTGTTCTCCGAACTCTTCCCAGAATACCCGCTTTGTTACGGGTTCTGCTGCATCTTTCAACCACACTTTGCAGACAGAATAGGCGGGATGTCCTCCGCCCCGGTATTCTGTGCCGTCTGCGTTGTAGCTCTGGGTTTCCATCCCGGAGAACCTGCCGGAACGGTGGGCGATGGTGAGGAATCCACCATGGCCGACAAAAACCCCAATGGACGGGACGGCCCATATCTGCCGCAGGAACGGGGATAAGCCGTAGGCAGTGCTCATGAGTTCGAGCATACGCCATTCGTCGTTGGAGCAGTTTTCGCACTTCAACTGTCGTTTGAGTGTGCGGATATCCTCTTCTGGGAAGGTGTCGAGGGCCTTTGCCTCAAAAAGGGTTAGGGCTTCGGTCATGGTTTCACCTCGTCTTTTTCGTCCCAGATTTGGATGATTTCTGCCTCGTATGTTTCGTACTCCCACAGTGCGAAGCCATTGTCCCGGCATAATTTCTTCGATGTGTGGCAGTTTCGGTCGATTTCGCTGTAGTGTCTGCAAGTCTGGCAACAAACCGGGACTTGGCTGTAGTATGTGTGTTTCACATATGCCTTTTTCATTCTTTACGACCTCCGCCGATGTGAATCATGAATTTGTCCCACATCTTCTGCCTCCTTCTCTTTTCTCTTTCTTTTAGGATTTTTTCGATGTTGTCATACCATAACGAATCAGGGATTTTAAGCCCCTTTTCTTCCCATTCTGCCAACAATTCCCATTTTCTGGCGCGATATGCGGGTATGCAGTCCTTATCGTTGAGGCTGTGGCCCACTGCGCCGATAATTTGACCGTTCCGCAGGTGCGTTGTCTGCCTGGGAGTGATGATTTTAAATTCATCATCGGCGGATAATTCGGCAACCATGATTTGGAAGGAGACAAACGGCTTGTCAAGTTCCCCGGCAAGCAGGAACTCTTTTACGGCATCCGGGATGTTCATTCTTCCTCGTCCTCCTCCGGCTCTGCAAGCTCCGGGTACTTCCGCGGATGGCGGAGAACCAGGCGGCTCTTCCCGGTAATCCGCATCTCGGTATGGATTGCTGTCCCTTCGAGTTTCTTTGCCTCTTTCTTTCCCATGTATTTTTCGAGGTCTCCGACAGTGACGCGGGCTTTGGCTTCCCACATGTCCGGGGCTTCGTCCTGTATCAGACGGTTTACCATGTCCCGCGGGTAGGCTTCGAGCATTGCTTTTCCGATGTCGGATGCTGTCATCCCGACGCACGCTGCATACTCTGCCGGGTAGTGTTCCTTGAGGTATGCGGTATCAACTGACCTGATGGGTTTCAGGTCTGAGACTGCATAGACTTCATCTTCTGTCCCGGTGAGTCCTGCGAGGACTGCCGCGAAGCGTTTTTCCTTCTTGCTGAGTGTGTCTCTCAGGGCCCGGATGTCGTCCTGCAGCATTACGGCCTCGATGTATTCCGGGGAGACTCCGGCGGACATCATCTGTCCGCGTTTGTATTCTGCAAGGGTTAGCATTCTGCCTCCGTGTATGATTTCCCGGCAGTTATCCTGGCGATTACCTGTTGGGTTGTTCCGTACATGTGGGCAAGCCGTCTTTGGGTGTAGCGTTCCCCGCTGCCTTTCGGTAGTTTCTGTCCTTCCCAATACAGCCGCCGGATTTCTTCTGCCTGTTCGTCGGTAAGCACTGCGTGTGGGTGCTTCCCTCCTCTCTGGACGTTCGGGGCGTTGGGGTTGTGGCAGTTCTCCTTCGGAGTTACAAGGCGGAGATTTGACATGCGGTTGTCGAGCTTGTCCCCGCTGATATGGTCGATTTGCATATCTTTGTCCGGGATGACGCCGCCATGTGCTCCTATCCATACTGCCCGGTGGTGCTGTATGGACACTTCTATCCCATACCACTTAGTGCCGATTTTGAGATATCCGTTTGAGAGTGTGCCTTTCACTTCCTTATGGAAGCGGTTGTAAATCTTGCCTTCTTCCGGGACGACGAACCAGTCCCCGGAGAGGAACTTTTGGCTGCATACCATGTCTGCGAAGAATGGTGTGGTCTGGGTGTTCATGTTCTCGCCTCCCAATCGGGGCAGGCCTTGCCGCCTTCCCTTACTGCAATTTTGTAGATGTCGCAGGCTTCCATCCGTGCCGGGTTGCGGATTGGGTTTACCGGGTAGTGTTTGCACGTTCCGCAGGTTTTCTTTTCTTCCTTTGCTTTCCTCTCGGCCGCATATCTTGCCTGTGCTTTGGCGATGATTTCTGCTGCGTCGCTTTGGAATCCATCATCATCAATGGTTTTGTAAAGCCCGGCGGCAAAGTCTGCTCGGGCTTTTCTACATTCTTCGCTTCTTACCTGGGAGCAGGCTTTCCGTTTCCCGGTCATGACGTCGGCGATGAGGAGACGGCAGCGGTCTGTGTGCCCGTCGTATGAACGGTGCGGGCAGTCTTTGCAGTGTTTGAAGTTCATATTTTAACCTCCGTGTCATGCTCTCCTATGTGAAACGCATCTTCGATGATTGCGCAGAGTTTGTCGCAGAGTGTTGAGTTCTCGTCTCTTAATCTGATGATGAGTTTTGAGTTCTCTTCGACTCTCTCGAACATCTTGATTGCCTCAAGTTTCTTGTTGATTTCTTCCGGCTTTTCTTCCGGCAGGGAAATTATTGCGCCCTTGAGAGCGGCAAGCATGATAATGTCGGTCCTGTTTTCGTCGTCCATGGTTAATCCTCCTTGCATTTGCAGTCGCCGCCGCATTTACAGCCTGTCTCCGGGAACGGGAAAACTATGAATACATAGCCTCCTTCCACTTTAAGGACATAAGTGTCGGTGACGTTTTCAACCGCCCGGATGACGTCTGATATCCCGGTCATGCTTTGCCTCCTTTGAATCGAATCTGATTCGAGCAGATTTTGCTGTCGTAGTAGGTTTCGAGCTTTGGCATCACGAATCCTTCGGCCTCCGCTTTGGCTTTGAGTTCGGCGCACTGTTTGACCTTGACGGTCTGGCAGGATGTGTAGTTGAGGACGGCAGTCCTGCTCTTTCTTCCTTCTTTGAAGGCGAGGTAGCAGTACGGGACGTCCCGGCAGGTGCTTCCGCGCTGAATCTCTGCGGTGAAGTGATACGGACAGCAGGCGCAGGTTTCTTCGTTCATTCTTCGCCTCCTTCTTTTCCAACCGGGTTTAATGCTTCGTGGATTCTTGCCATGTGATACCGCACGTCCCATAATGCCTGTTGGTTCGGGACTTCGAGTAATTTGTCTCCGCAGACCGGGCAGTTTGTCACCACCGGGATTTTCTCGCTCCATGCCCCGGAGTATTCCAGGGAAAGCTCGGCGAAGCATCCCGGGCAGAACCAGAATTTCTTGGAGTCGTTATCAGCGGTCATGCGATAATTACCTCCGGCTGTGGTCTTGGGCGGTTCTCGAGTGCTGCTGCCTGCCGTGCATCCGCGTCGATGAGTGCAGCTCTATCACGTTTCATCAGGATTAATTGTACGTCCTG
>JAGARL010000062.1 GCA_017622255.1 Methanocorpusculum sp. | reverse complement strand
GTCAACATCGCAGTCGTTGTTCAGCAGCTCGTCTTCTCCGAGAAGGCAGGCGTTATGTTCTCCTCCCACCCGGTTTCCGGTGCAAAGACGGTCATCATCGAGGGTTCCTGGGGACTGGGAGAGGCAATCGTCTCCGGAACTGTTTCCCCGGACAACTATGTCTATGACCGCCAGACTCACAAGGTCGTAAACAAGACCGTTGCCATCAAGTCCGTTGAGATTATCCCGGACGGAAACAAGGGAACCAAAGTCTCCGAAGTTCCGGCAGACCGCCAGACCGCACAGGTCTTATCCGATGAGGAAATCGCCGCACTTGCTGAGTTTGCTGTAAAGTCTGAAGAGCACTACGAGAACCCGCAGGATATGGAGTGGGGAATGGTCGGCGGCAAGATTTACATCTTACAGTCCAGACCGATTACCACCATCCAGAAGGGCAAGGGTGCCGCATCCGCATCCGCCGCAACCGATGCAAAGCACATCCTGCAGGGATACGGTGCATCTCCGGGAATCGCCACTGGTAAGGTTGTTATCGTAAACGACGCCCGCGAGACCTCCAAGGTTCAGGAAGGCGACATTATGGTTTCCACCATGACCAACCCGGACATGGTCCCGGCCATGAAGAAGGTTGCCGGAATTATCACCGATGAGGGAGGAATGACCTGCCACGCAGCAATCGTTTCCCGTGAACTCGGCACTCCGGCAGTTGTCGGAACCAAGCAGGCAACCGCACTCCTCAAAGAGGGTCAGATTGTAACCATCGACGGAGAAAAGGGTCTCATCTACGACGGTGCAGTCTCTGCCGCAAAGGAAGAGAAGAACGTCCAGGTTGTCGCCGCCGCCGCAGCCCCGATTATCACCGCAACCTCTGTCAAGGTCAACGTCTCCATGCCGGAAGCCGCAGCCAGAGCCGCCGCAACCGGAGCAGACGGTGTCGGACTCTTAAGAATCGAGCACTTAATCATCGGTCTCAACAAGACTCCGTCCTGGTACATCAAGAACAACAAGCAGGAAGAGTTCATCTCCGAGCTTGAGGCAGGCATCAGAACTGTTCTTGACGCATTCCGCGGAAAGCCGGTCTGGGTCAGAACCATCGACTCCCCGACTGACGAGTTCTTAAACATGGAAGGCGGAGAGGACGAGCCGCACGAGCACAACCCGATGCTCGGATTCCGCGGTCTGCGCCGTGACCTCAGACAGAGAGAACAGTTCAGAATGCAGGCAGAAGCATTCAAGCGCCTCTGGGAAGCAGGATACACCAACCTTGGTGTTATGTTCCCGTTAGTCCAGCACCCGCGTGAGTTCCTTGCCGCAAAGGAAGCATTCCGCGAGTGGGGACTTCCGGTTGACGAGATGGACCTTGGTATCATGGTCGAGATTCCGGCATCCGCGGTTATCATCGACGAGTTCATCAAGGCAGGCATCAAGTTCTGTTCCTTTGGAACCAACGACTTAATCCAGTACACGCTTGCGGTTGACAGAAACAACGGCATCATCGGCGACATGTACGAACCGGAACACCCGGCAGTCATGCGCCTTATTGCAAACTGTATCAAGCAGTGCCGCGAAGCAGATGTCGAGTGTTCCATCTGCGGTCAGGCAGGCTCCGACCCGAAGTTCGTCAAGTGGCTGGTCAAGCAGGGCATCACCAGTGTTTCGTCCAATATTGATGCCATTCCAAAGATCAGAGAAACTGTCGCAAAGACTGAGAAGCAGATGATTCTCTCTCTTGCACTCAAAAACTAAAACCTCTCTCCAATACTTTTTTTTACAATCGCCGGTGAGCTGCCGGGTTATACGGTATCCATACTCTTCATAATACCAGACAGCAAATATATCCCCAGATGACCATCCCCCTCCTCGCCTACCGGGATAACTCCTGCGATCCGAAAAAGTGCACGATGAAAAAACTCGAGCGCTTTGGCATGATGAAAATCGTAACCCGCATCCCGCAGATTCCAAAAACAACCCTCCTGCTTGACCCGACAGCAGATGTTCTCTCGCCGGCGGATAAGAAGTGGGTGCCCTCCATTACTGCGCTTGACTGCTCGTGGGAAGTCTTAGACACGACAAACCTTACCCCCTGGAAGGGACGGCGTGCGCTGCCGTTTTTAGTCGCGGCAAACCCGGTAAACTTTGGAAAACCGTTTACCTTAACTTCCGTCGAGGCGATTTCTGCAACCCTCTATATCTTAGGAGAGGAAGCGCAGGCGGCGGCGGTTCTTTCCAAGTTCAACTGGGGACTGAACTTCTTAAAACTCAATGCAGAGCCGCTTGCCGAGTACGCTGCCGCAAAGGACAGCGCCGAGGTTCTCCGGATTCAGGGCGAGTACTTAGAATAACCCCAAACACGATATTTATCATATTTCAGCGCTGACATGTAATTATATCATGGCAGAGGCGCTCATTTTTATCGGATGTCCGCAGATTCCCGTGCAGGCTCCCCTCGTGCTCTATATTGCGGATTTCCTCAAAGACGCCGGAGTAACTCCGGTTGTTGCGGCAAACCCGTCCGCAAAACAGCTGGTCAGAACAAGCGATCCGAAGGGATACTATGTTTCGGAATACCGCGACCTTGACCGTACGGTAAATGATTTAGCAGACGGCAAAGTCTCCTATCCGCTGATTATTTCCTTAATCCACAATGATGCAGGACTTGCCTATACGGCGACCGCCGCCGCCGTTTCTCCGGCATCGACGATGATTTCCGTGTTCTTTGGAGAACACGCATACGACTTAAGCGAGGAGGCGGAGTATCCGGGAGAAAAAATTGCCGCTCCGATGACGCACAATACCCGACCAATTCTCGCAAACTTAGATGAGGTGCTCGAATGGGCTGTCTTGAAAATTTAAACTACGAAATCCTGGCAAAGAACTGCAGTTTCAAGGAAACCCGCGATATTGTAAAGCGGATGTGCAAAGAGCGCTATGAAATCCCGCCGGGATTCAAGATTGTGGGAAAGGGCGTTGTCGGCATTCCGCCGATTCATGTAGGAATCCGCGAGGAAAAGCTGGTCTGTACCTACACCAAACCATGCCACGGCACTTTCGTGATTCTGGTGGACTCGCCGGAAGATATTGAGCAGGTTCGAAAGAACGGAAAGCCGGTGAAATGATTCCGGCTCTTTTTTCCACCTTTGCGATAGCGGTCGGTCTTGCAATGGACGCGTTTTCCGTCTCGCTTGCAGGAGGCGCGGCCCTCAAAAAGGATATTGCAAAGACTGCCCTTTTGACCGGACTGATGTTCGGCTTTTTCCAGTTTGCGATGCCTGTTCTCGGATGGATTGTCGGAGCGCCGATTTCTTCGCTTATCAATCCCTTCGGCTACTGGATAGTCGTTGCGCTGTTCTTCTTTATCGGCGGCAAGATGATTTATGACGCGGTAAACGGGGAAGAGGAGGGCGTGTCTTTAATCGGGTTCAAGGTCTTAACGCTTCTTGCGGTGGCAACAAGCATCGACGCGCTTGCGGTTGGAATCAGCTACGGACTCTTAGGCGAAGCAATTCTTCTGCCGTCGGTAATTATCGGCGTGGTTGCGTTTGCGTTTTCCTTCGCAGGAGTTCTTGCCGGACACAAGCTGAGCAGTCTGTTAGGCTCAAAGATGGAAATCTTCGGGGGCGTTATTCTGATTCTGATTGGGGTAAAGTTCCTGCTGGATATCCTGCTCTGATTCTTTTTATTTTGATTTGGGTTAGCTCTTAATCACCGGAGGAGTGTTTTTCCTACGCCCCTGGTTTGATTAAGAATGAACCCAAAAAAGGAGAGTTTGTTTATTGATTCAGAACCCGCGTCAGCAGAGCAATCGTTTTCGCATCGGAAATCTCCCCCGATGCTATCAGGGAGAACACATCCTCTTTTCTCACCTTCACCTGCTCGATAATCTCATCCTCATCCATTTCCAAATCCTCGCAGGGAGAAAGCCCCCGCGCCTCAAAGAGCCAGAGCTTTTCAGTACAGAATCCGGGAGACGAGTACACAAAGCCCCGCGGAATAATCTCCTCTGCCTGCATCCGTGCTTCTTCGGCAAGCTCCCGGCGTGCGGCATCCTCTTTGGATTCTCCCCCCTTATCCATACCGCCGGCAACAACCTCTAAAATATACGAATCAATCACCGCACGGTACTGCCGGATAAGATACACATACTCCTCATCGGTTGGCAGAATACAGACCGCTTCGACCGGCTGTACGAACAGATACTTCCGCTCTTTACCGTTTGGAAGCAGAATGTCTTTGGTCTCGATAACTAACCGGGGAGAGTCATAGATAATATTATTCAGGGAAATCACCTCCTGCCGCAGCAACCAGCGGAAGAACCGCCTCGCGGGAGACATGGTTCTGGTTCAAATCAAGCTTATTGGGCATGGATGAGCGAATCATCCGAAGCAGAATCTTATGCCCGAATGAGAGCTTCTGATACTCCAGCGCCCCCCGGAGATGGAAGAACGTAGCATGCTTCTGCAAAGCCGCGGAGAAGTTCTTTGCCGCAAGGTTGGAAAGACGCTCTTCTGCCTCGGGAGACGTCAGCCCCACGGTGAAAATAATCAGCCGTTTGTTCTGCAGGACCGCCAGATTGTTTTCAATTCCGGCAATTCCAAGAACCGCGCCGCCGAACACCGGAGCGCCGAAGATTACGGTATCATACCAGGCGAACTTTTCCGCAGGGAAGGAATCTGCCGGATAAATATCTGCACCCAGCTCTTCTGCAATCCACTCTGCATACTGCTTCGTACTTCCGTATCGTGACTGATAGAGAACAACTGTATTCATGCGTATGGTACAATACGGCGGCTTGGGGTTTAAGGTTATGGGAAAAAGAGGGGGAGTTATTCAGCAGCAGCCGGGGCTGTCTCTTCCAGTGCTTCGCCGGACTCATAGAG
>JAGARL010000061.1 GCA_017622255.1 Methanocorpusculum sp. | reverse complement strand
GTCCTGGCATCCCACCAGAAACCGGACGGGGACCAGATTCTGACTTTCAGCTCAATTCCATGAGCGCCGAGTTCATCCACATACACCGAAGGCGCCGGGTTTTTCAGCGCATACGGGTGCTGGTCAATAACCCGCTTTGCGGCGTTGATTGCTTTTTTCGCATCATCGCTGTAGCGGATGCTGATGTTATAGTCAAACCGCCGGGCAACGTTGGATACAAGATTGGTAATCTCGGAGGTGAAGAGTGAGTCGTTTGGGATTCTCACATAAAGACCGCTGTAGGTTCGAACGCGGGTGGAAAGCAGACCAATCCCTTCAACATATCCTTCGGTTCCGTTTACGACAATACTGTCGCCTACGCCAATCGGCCGCTCGAACATCAGCAGGATTCCGGCAACGAGGTTTGACAAGGTGTTTTGACTCGCAAAACCGACAGCCACTCCGACCACTCCTCCGGCAACAAGCAGACCGGAGATATCAATCTTTAACTGAGAACAGGCAACGATGACACCAATTACATAGATAACGGTGCGCAGGCTTTTAACTGTTAAGTCGATGGTCTTTGCTTCGGTCTTTCCGGAAAGCGAGCGCCGGATAATTGAGGATACCACCCGTGCGATGATGAAGGTCGCAACAAGGAGAAGAAGGAAGATGATGATGTTTCCAACCGTCAAGTTCGCGAAGACGATTGCATCGGTGATTCCATTGATATCGACGTCAGCCATTTATCTCATCCCCATATCCATAGTAAAGGTCGCATCAAGCAGTGCTCCTTCGATGTTGCAGAATGGTGTTGTTCTCCGCTGTTCGAAAACCTGTACGCACTCGGTCATACCGTCACGAATCGGCTGGTCAACCCCGAAGACGTCTGCCACATCACTGCTCTGGATAATCATCTTTGCGCAGGCGGAGACGCTGGATTCGTCATAGTAGAGGTTGAGTCCTTTCTGGTAGAGAACCACCCGGCTGACGGTTGCCCATTCGTCGGTGTTGTTTTCGAGTTCTAAGCGGAGCAGACCTTCCTGGTAGTTGCGGACTGCAGGCGGCAGGGAATAGACTTCGCTTTCATGATACCGTGTGATAACTCCGCGGGAGGCGGCACCGTAGAGCGAGAACTTCGGATGGCAGAAGGAGACGATATCAAGAAGGGTGCGGTCTCCGTTTTTGGTTTCAAGGAAGACACCAATTTCAATAGGCATCGTGAGGAATACGACGGTTTTGCCGTTCGGCTCAATGGTTATTTCGCGGAATTTTATTTCGATGAAGTCGGTGACGTTGTCCGGCAGGTTTAAGGGTTCGATGGGTTGAAGGTAGAAGGCACCGTTTTCGACGGCGATATGGGCTTCGTGTTTCCAGCCGGTGATGTTTCGTGTATAGTGATACATGCCGTTTTTGTCTTCGAATCCGAGGGAAAGTCCGGCAAAGTTTACCGCGTAGTCGAAGGAGAATTTGCCGTAGGAAAAGACCGGGCTGTCTCCCATGTCGCTTTTTCCGTAGGATAAGGGGCGATGCCGTCTTCCGGCAGAGGCGGCGTTGTAGATTCGTGATATCGGCATGGATAGTCTGTTCTATATTGGCTGTCAGGAGATATAGCCTTTTAGAGACAGGGAATAAAAAAGTAGAAGATATTTTTCCGGCAGATCTACCGAGAGATTTCCCGGATATGTTTATCCGTCTTTTTCACCAGCTCATCTTCTCCGGCAAGGTCAGCAACGCTTCTGACTGCTTCTAAGAGATGAACCGAGTCTTCCAGGAAACTTAAGATATCGGCCGGGAACAGCTCGATTCCGTATTCATCAATCAGATGCCGGGATATTTCCTTGTGGTTTAAGCCAAGCTCTCTGAGTTCTAAAAGGCACACCACAAACTTCCGCTCCGGACATCCGCAGAGCGGAGAGTCGCGGCACTTACAGTCCAGGAAATCCTTAAAGAACCGCATCACCTGATCGCGGGTTCCCGGGTCTAAGCCGTCGATATTCATCGAGCCGGAAATTGCCTCAAGGTTTGCCGGATGGAAGGCACCGTCCGGGAGACGGTAGCCTGCCGCACGCTGGAGTTTTTTTATGTACCGGAATCTGGCACGTCCGGCAATCAAGCTGCTTCTCCGCCTACCTCATCAAAGTCCTTTAAGGACTTCATGGCATCAGCAATCCGCTCAACTTCCACCAGCCACTCGTCAAACAGCGTCGGGTCGTCAGTATCCTTCACATACTTGCCGCAGCAGGATGCACCGTTGATGACCGCAGAACCGATAGAAGAAGCAAGCTCTAAAGCCTTCTCCGGGTCGTCATCGACAACCTTTCTTCCTTCCTTTACCAGGTTCTTTACTTCCGTTGCTTCCGGATAGTCTGCTTCGAGATACTTCTGGGCGGCAGTGAAGAGAACCATCATGGAAATCTGCATAGAGGCAATAATCTCGCTGACCTCTTCGTCTGCGACCTCACCCATAACAATAGCCTCAACATCCGAAATCTTTGTGCGCGACTCCTCTAAGGTAAAACGCTCGTTCTGGAACAGGCGGATGATTTTGATTACGGCCAGGGTAATATCGTCAGATAAACCGTCTAAGTATCTGAATCCTTCCGGCATATCCTCGGAATCCGGATCGCCTTCCCAGTCAGCTTCCTTTAACGTCCGAAGCCAGTTCTCCCAGCGTTCCTGGTTGTAGAATATGTAGAACAGCTTTGGAGCCTCTTCCGGCTCACTGCTTTTCTTGCTTTTCTTTGCAGCCATGGTATTATAATTACATTAGGGACTCTTGATATTAAAAAGGCGTTGTTATGTAAACGAAAAAAGGAAGATACCCTAATTGGGTTCTTATGCAATCTTGTTTCCGGCGTTTGCGCCCGGCATGCAGGTGAAAATCTCTTTGACGGAGATAACAACAAGGTCCTTGCATGGGTATGCTCCCGGTTTCTTTGCCTCAAGCATGTCGCGCATCTTCTGGTGTGCCGGGGTGTCCTTCATGATTTCTGCAGTGCCTTTGAGCTGGAAACAGTTTCCAAGGTCGCGGCTCCAGACAAGGACAGAGACCTGCGGGTTCTCTAAGATGTTTGCCATGGTCTTGTTCATGAAGTTGTTGGCGATTAAGATGGTGTCGTCTTCAACTAAGACTGCACCCATTGGTGCAACGTTTGGAACACCTGCGGCGGATGCGGTTGCCAGGTGGAGAACACCGACCTTTGCCATCTGCTCTTTCAGTTCAGGAGTGATTAATGCCATATAGGTATATTGGACTGAAAAGATGATTAAGATTCTCGTCTCCCTTCTCCTTGTCCTATGCAGTTAAGCGTTTATAGTCAGGAGAGGAATATGTAAGTACTATGGTTTCCGACGAAATCGACAGAGTCCTCAAGCGTCTTGAGGAAGACAGAGTACGCTCGGTTCTTCTCCAGTTCTCCGACCTGGAAGGTAAACCGAAGAATGTGGCGATTCCGACGAAACAGGTGGAGAAGGCATTAACCGGCGGTATCAGCTTCGACGGTTCTTCGATTCAGGGTTTTGCCCGTCTGGAAGAGTCTGACATGGTGCTCCGGCCGGAAATCTCCACCTATCAGGTTATCCCGTGGTCGGATGCAGACTACCGTGTTGCCCGGTTCATCTGCAATGTTTATACTACCCACGGTGAGCCGTTCACCGGAGACCCGCGCTATATTCTCCGCGAGCAGATGGCAAAAGCGGCAGCCCTTGGATACACGTTCAATGTCGGACCGGAGATGGAGTTTTTCCTGTTCCGGCAGGATGAGTTTGGAAGACCAACTGTGAACCTGCAGGACCACGGCGGATACTTCGACCAGACGCCGACCGACCCGGGAGAGGATGTGCGCCGCGACCTGGTAACCCAGCTTTCCGAGATGGGATTCAATATCGAAGCATCGCACCATGAAGTAGCTCCCTCTCAGCATGAGATTGACTTCACCTACGGTGATGCGCTTTCCATGGCAGACAAAGTGGTCACCTTCAAGTTCGCGGCAAAGACCCTTGCCTTAAAGCGGGGACTGCATGCAACCTTTATGCCGAAACCGATTTACGGCATCAACGGTTCTGGAATGCACGTGAACTGTTCCTTAATGAAGGACGGCAAAAACGTGTTCTTCGACCCCGACGGAGAACACCAGTTATCCGATGACGCCAGATACTTCATTGGTGGTCTCTTGAAACACGTGGAAGGAATTACCCGTATTGCAAACCCGACGGTCAACTCCTACAAGCGTCTGATTCCGGGATATGAAGCACCGGTCTATATCGGCTGGTCCACGATGAACCGCTCGGCATTAATTCGTGTCCCGTCTCCGCGGGGCAAGAGCACCAGAGCGGAACTCAGAAGCCCGGACCCGACCTGCAATCCGTATCTGACCTTTGCGGTGATGCTTGCTGCAGGAATGGAGGGTATCACAAACAAAATTGAGCCGCCGGAGAGCATCGACAAGAACATCTTTAAGATGTCCGAAGCCGAACGCGAGGCGGAAGGCATCCGCTGTCTGCCGCAGAACTTAAAAGAGTCAAACGCGGCCCTCATGGCTGACAAACTGCTCTGCGGAGTGCTTGGCGAACATGTGGTTTCCCAGATTCAGCGCTTAGCAGATCTCGAATGGAATGATTTCTCCAAATCGATTACCGACTGGGAAATCAAGCGGTACCTGGCTACCTACTAACCTTTCTTTTTTCAGAAGATTCTTCTGGTATTCCGCCGTACAGATATCTATGAGTAAAAATATCATCATCTTAAACGGCAGTCCGCGAAAGAACGGCAATACTTCTGCGTTAATCCAGGCATTTACGGAAGGTGCGGAGTCTGCCGGACACAAGGTTACAGCATTTTTCCTTGACCGG
>JAGARL010000060.1 GCA_017622255.1 Methanocorpusculum sp. | reverse complement strand
TTTACCGGAGATACACTGGTAAATCCTGCTGATATGGGAGACGGGCAGAAGGCGTTTATCGCTCTGGGAACGGCCATGCTTGGTTCGATGAATGCGGATTCGGCAAAAGCGAAGGCGGAGCGTGCGGAGATGTTTGCTCTGCTGGATGCCGGCGGCTGGATTCTCTGTCCGGGACATGGATTCCCGATGCGATATACGGTTTGATTTCGATTCAGAGGCAGATTTTTGCCGCGCAGGGTTTTTGCCCTGCGGTTTTGTCCTTTTTTTCGTGGTGTTTGCCGGATTGGGCGGTTCTGGGTGATTTTCGCTGTGAATTTATTAAATAAGAATAAAAAAAGTGTCCATGGACGCATTTATGCGCATATGTGCCGCACATTTTTTCAGTATATGTTTATATAGTTTTAAAGATATAAACTAACAACAAGGAAACGCTGTTTTTAAAGAGTTTGGATTTCTCTGGAAAGGAAAACTCTTTTCCGAAAAATTCTTTGTTAACTATTTTTAGTTGATTTTGGTTTTGTGTGTATATGCGCACAAATTTCTCCAGGGTTATCTTCTAAAATGTTATTAAATAATTAGGGGTGTGAATTCTGCTGATTTTGGTGCGGTTTTTGGGGGGTGGAAGTGCGATTCTCGGTGTGATGCAGTGTGTTTCGGGCGGTTTTGGCGTGTGTTTGAGAGGCTGTACGCCCTTTTGGTCGGGAGGCTCGGCGGGCTGTTACCTATACTCAAAAGAAAATCCCAAAAACAAAACAAAAAAAAACCAATCGAAAAGGGGTGCGTGAGTCGGAGTAATAAGCCTCCTTCTGTTTTCGCGGCATTCGGCTTAGCGTTGTACCCGGACTATTGGATCAGACAGATTCCGTAGCAGTCCTGTTTCAACTTTCACCCACAGAGATTCGCCGTTCCATCACATTCCCCGACTTCAGCGCTCGGCATTTTCTGCCTCATTGCTCCGTCAGGAGTGTATCGTTTCTGTTCCAGAGCTGTGACTCTCGCCACCCGTACTTGCATACGGCTGTGCTGTCTGAGCGGTGGGAGGACTTTCCTCAGCGCATACGCACCGTCGACCGCTTGCTCCCTCTCACGCGGATAAATATTGGCGGGAAAAGAATATAAGAATTACATATCCCCGGGATATTCCGGCACTGATTCTGCGGTGCGAGAGTTTATTTGCTTTGTCGTCGCATTGTGAGGTATGACAGAAGGCTTTGTCGACATCCACACGCATCATCCAAAACCGGGTGTTCTCTCGCCGAAGACGGCAGGCGTGCATCCGTGGGATGCCGGCAAAGACCTCCCGCTTCCGGATTTTACGGCATGCGATATCATCGGCGAGACTGGTCTGGATTTTGCCGCAGACGTTGACCGGACCGCACAGGAAACGCTTTTCCGCCTCCATCTGGATGCGGCAGAGCGGCTCTGCCGTCCGGTTGTCCTGCACGTGGTGCGTTCCTTTGAGCCGGTGATGAAGATACTTGCCGAATACCGCGGTCTTTCCGGCGTGGTCTTTCACGGCTTTGTGGGTTCGGTTCCGCAGGCTGAGCGCTGCTGGAAGGCGGGATATTATCTCTCGTTTGGCGAGCGAAGTCTGCGTTCGGCAAAAACCCGCGAAGTCATTTCCCGGTCTCCTTCTCCCCTCATATTCTGCGAAACCGACGACAACCCGGACTGTGATATCGCCGATATCTTCTGCGGGGTCGCGGCTCTTCGCGGCATGTCCGTTGAGGAACTGCGGGAACAGACCGCCGAGAACTATAAAAACCTGATACCATGATACCCTGGCTTGAACGAACCGAACTGCTGCTTGGAAGCGAGAACGTAGAGAAACTGCAGAATGCCAATGTATTAGTCGTTGGTGTGGGCGGAGTCGGCGCCTATGCCGCGGAGATGATTGCCCGTGCAGGTGTCGGGAAGATGACGCTTGCGGATGCGGACATCGTCTCGGAAAGCAACATCAACCGCCAGTTAATCGCCCTTCACTCCACAGTCGGCCGCGAAAAGTGTGCGGTTCTTGCCGAGCGTCTCCGTGATATCAATCCGGCGCTGGAGCTGACCTGCGTTCCCCGGTTCATCGATGAGTCCTCGGTGGATTCGCTTCTGGACAGCGCGGAGTTCGATTATGCGGTTGACGCGATAGATACCCTTTCGCCGAAGATTGCCTTAATCAAGGGCACGCTTGACCGCGGCATTCCGCTGGTCAGTTCCATGGGTTCCGGCGGCAAAATGGACCCGGCGGCCTTGGAGATTGCCGATATCGCGAAAACCCACCACTGTCCGCTTGCCCGTGTGGTCCGCGGCCGCCTGCATAAGCTGGGAATCGACCGCGGATTTACGGCAGTCTTCTCCGCCGAGCCGGTTCGGGAGGGGTCGGTTATTCAGTGTGACGAGCAGAACAAGCGCTCGAACCTTGGGACGATTTCCTATACGCCGGCGATGTTCGGCATCGGCTGTGCATCGGTTGTTATCCGCGGGCTTATCGGGGAGTTTCCGGAAAAATAAATCTCTAATCCTGGCTTTGCTCCTAAATTCATTTCTGGGGAATAACACCGGTATCATTTAGAAAAAAACGCTGATAACGCTGAGGCTTTCTTCGGTCGCAGCCGCTTTGGTGTTGCTTTTCGATTTAGAGAATTATTTTGGCAGCTCCAAAGCGGCTGCGACAAGCGAGGGAGGGAAGCGACTAAGCGTTGAGCAAGTCCGAAGGACTTGCGATGCAGCTCGCGACCAACAGGATCGAGAGTGACGGACGAGAGCGACAAGTTCGAGTCGGGAGCACATACC
>JAGARL010000059.1 GCA_017622255.1 Methanocorpusculum sp. | reverse complement strand
CTGGTATCCGAAATCATGGGTGCAGGAGTTCCGGCCATCTGCTACCTTCCAGGCGTCTTCCTTGCACTCTTTGCGGTGCTGACCTTAAAGCTGAGAAAGTCTCCGTTTGACATCTCCACTTCTCACCACGCACACCAGGAGTTAGTCAAGGGAGTTACCTCTTCCTTTGCCGGAAAGACTCTCGCAAAGGTTGAGCTTGCCCACTGGTACGAAACCATCCTGCTCCTTGGAATGATTTTCCTGTTCTTCGCAGGATGCCCGATTATCGGAATTATTGTTGTCATCGTCGGCTACTTCCTGGAAATTCTGATTGACAACATCTTCCCGCGGGTGACCTGGCAGATGACGGTCAAGAGCTTATGGCTTGTGACTCTCATCCTTGGTGTGGTAAACATTATTCTTCTTGGAATCTTTGGAGGTATCCTCGCATGACATCCGCTGCAAAATCCCCCTGGCTTCTGCACTACAATGCATCAAGCTGCAACGGCTGCGATATTGAAATTCTCGCAGCCTTAACCCCGCTGTATGATGTCGAGCGTTTCGGCATTATCAACACCGGAAATCCTGCCCACGCAGATATTTTTGTTGTTACCGGCGGCGTAAACGAACAGAATAAGGAGGTTTTAAAGAACCTCTATGACCAGATTCCGGAACCGAAGGTTGTTATGGCAGTTGGTATCTGTGCATCGTCCGGCGGGGTTTTCCGCGACTGTTACAATGTCTCAGGCGGCGTTGACACAATTATTCCGGTCGATGTCTATGTGCCGGGATGTTCGGTCAGACCGGAGGCATTAATCGAAGGCGTTGTCAAGGCGATTGGTGTCCTGGAAGAGAAGCGTGCAAAGATGGAGGCTGAAAAATGAATATGGAAGTAACACAGATTAGCGTCTCTGATGTGGAAAATACCGCAGCGGAGATGAAGCGTCAGGGATACCGTCTGGTTGTTATGACCTGTACGCCTGCAGTCGGCGGCGGCTTTGATATCACCTATTCCTTTGACAAGGAGTTATCCCTGAAGCATTTCAGAATCACCATGCCGGCAGAGTCTGACATTCCGTCAATCTGCAAGTCCTACAGCGGGGCATTCGTGTACGAGAATGAAATCCACGACCTCTACGGATTTGTTTTCCACGGTATGACGATTGATTTCAAGGGTACGTTTATCAGAACGTCTGTTCCGTATCCGTTCAAGAAGGAGATTCCGGCACCGACTGTCACTAAGGTCAAGAAGGAGGATGCAGCATGAGCAACAGAAGAACTGTTATTCCGTTCGGTCCGCAGCATCCGGTTTTACCGGAGCCGATTCACCTCGATTTAGTGGTCGAGGATGAGCATGTGGTCGAAGCAATTCCGTCCATCGGATACGTCCACCGCGGATTAGAGAGTCTTGTCGACCGCCGTGACTATTCGGACTTTGTGTTCCTTGCAGAGCGTATCTGCGGTATCTGCAGTTTTACGCACTCTTCGACCTTCTGTCAGGGTATTGAAGGCTTAATGGGTGTCGAGATTCCGGACAGAGCACGCTATCTGCGTACCCTCTGGGGTGAGTACTCGCGTATCCACAGCCACCTGTTATGGCTTGGTCTGTTTGCGGATGCACTCGGTTTCGAGAGCCTGTTCTACAATGCCTGGAAGATTCGCGAGTCTATCTTAAATGAGATGGAGGCAACGACCGGCGGCCGTGTGATTCAGGGTGTCTGTAAGGTCGGCGGTGTCAGACGCGACATTTCCAATGACTTCCTGTCCGGTATGGATTCCCGTCTGGATGCGGTAGAGGATGAGATGCAGGAGTTAGTGAAGGTCTTCTTAAATGATTATACGTTGAAGAAGAGAGTCTGCGGCAAGGGTGTTCTTTCCGCAGAGGATGCCTATGCACTCGGTGCAGTGGGTCCTGTTGCCCGCGGAAGCGGTGTTGCGCAGGATGTCCGTATGACCGATTATCTTGCCTACAAGGACTTAGGTTTCAAGCCGATTGTTGCAAACTCCTGCGACGGATACGGACGCTGTGAGGTCAGATGTAAGGAGCTGTTCCAGTCTGTGGATTTAATCCGCAGAATTATCACGGATATCCCGGACGGCGATGTGTCTGTTGCGGTGAAGGGCAACCCTGACGGTGAGTACTTCAGCCGCTCGGAGCAGCCGAGAGGAGAGGTTATCCACTATATCCGCGGAAACGGTACGAAGAACTTAACGCAGTTCCGCGTTAGAACGCCGACCTTAACGAACGTTCCGGCACTTGTTGCGATGCTTGCAGGTGCTGAGCTTGCTGATGTTCCGCAGATTGTGTTGACGATTGATCCGTGTATCGGATGTATGGAGCGGTGATTGTCATGAAGATGCTCAAGACTATCATCAAGCAGTTCACCCACAAACCGGTGACGACGAAGTTCCCTGCAGAGCCGGCAAAGAAGTTTGAGGCAACGAGAGGTCACATTGTCTTTGACCCGTCGAAGTGTACTTCATGTACTATCTGTATGAAGCGCTGTCCGTCTCAGGCTATCACGGTTGACCGTGCAAACAAGATCTGGACGATTGACCGCTTTAAGTGTGTCATCTGCGGCGGATGTATTGAGATGTGCAAGTTCAAGTGTCTCTCGATGGAGAATACGTATTCTGCCGCGGCAACGCCTGCAGAGCGCGGTATTGACGAGTATGTGATTACGTACGTCAAGCCGGAGAGACCAAAGAAGGAAGAGCCGAAGAGCGAGTAAAGAGGGGGTGTTTCCCTCTTTTGGATTTACTTTTTTTTAGTTTGTTATTGGAATTGGGTGTATTGTTGGAGTGTGTAGGAGCGCATTTCCTACGCGAAAATTACGCGAAATAAAACGAAAAACGCGAAAAGATAAAAATCGCGAAAACTCGGCGAAAGTCGCGAAAAAAGATACATGCGTTCAAAATCACTGGAGACTATCTACGCAATGTATCCGAAGCCTTGAACGCGAATAGTTTTTTCGCGTTTTTCGCGTGGTTTTCGTGTGACTTTCGCGTAGGAAATACGCTCCTACAGTGATTCAGAGATACCCAATTCCAATTACAATAATAACAAACTAAAAAAGAAAGATGTGATTACTCCCCGCTCACAATCCCGCACACATCCCCGTCCTCATCCTCTAAAAACCGCGTATTGGAGCATCCGATAACCACAACCGCTCCAGCCCCTAACAGCTCATCATACTCGCCGATAGCTTCGAGCGTTGTCACAAACGTATCGCCGTTTCCAAAACTCACGCCGACCGGCGTTTCCGCATCGCGTACTCTAAGCGCCGCAGAGACTGCCCGGCCGAAGGAAAGCCCTTTTGGATTCATCAGGAAAATCGGAACATCTTCGGAAAAATCCGGTGCTTCCGCTGACAAATCATACAGAAAAAACCGCCTTCCAAACGGACTTCCCAGCGCCGCCGCCGCTCTTACTGCCTCCTCCTGCTTCATTGGTAG
>JAGARL010000004.1 GCA_017622255.1 Methanocorpusculum sp. | reverse complement strand
CTCTGTCTCCGCTCCGTCTTACGTTTCCTACAGCAAAGAGATTTTCCTGGAAAAGGATGCATCCGCATACACTGTTGAGCTTTCTGTCTCCCGCGTTAACCCGCTGATTCTCGTCTACTCCGAGGACAAAGAGCCGGTCTCCGGAGCGGCTGTCTACCTGAACGGAAACCTTGCGGCATACACGGACTCCTACGGCAGAGCACAGCTTGCCTCCTACACCGCTGGAACATACACGGTAAAAGTCGAGGCTGCAAACTTCGCAGCCTACTCCTCCTCAATCGCCTTCACCGAGGAAAGTACCTCTGCGACTGTTACTCTGAGCCGTTCTGCATCCACACTTACCGTCAAAACCCTCGCTGACGGCAAACCGGTTTCAGATTCCGTTATCTATTTTGACGGAGACATCAAAGGAATCACCGATGCAAACGGTGTCTATACAACAACCGTTGCGCCGGGAACTAAGATTTTCATCTCCGCATCGCACGAAGGATACAATGCGGAAGGTGTTCTCCACACCGTAACGGAAGGAGCAGAGAACATTGTCGTCATTGAGATGCAGGGAAGTGTTCCGGTTGTCTTAATCGGCATCGGTGTTCTTGCGGTTGTCATCCTGATTCTGATTCTTGCCCTTGTCATCTCCGGCAGAAGAAGAAAACCGGTCAAGTCTCCGGCAAAATCCTACCCGCCCACTCAGAAGAGAGATTCCTTCTAACCTCTCACTGAACCCTTATATTTTTTAAACACCCAATAATACAGTAGAATACATGCGTGCATTACTGGTCGGCATCGGCGGTGCAGGCTGCCGGATTGTGGAAACCTTAAACTCTCACGACGAGCGAAGTCAGGTAAAGAGCGTACGCTCTTTCGTTTTCGATGCCGACACCGAAGTCATCCACTCCATGAAATCCTTAGAGGTAAAGCGCCGTGTGGTGCTGTCTCCATCTGACCCGACCATGAAGGACTACTCCTGCGGGGATGACTTTGATTTAACCAGTATATCCGACTGCTTCCAGGAGGAGGGCATGAGCGAGATTGATGCAATCTTTGTCTGTGCTGGCCTTGGAGGCCGCATGGCAGACCTTGTCCCCCGGTTTATGGAACAGCTGGAAAACGCCTTCCCCGACCCGGTGTTTACCATCCTCACGCTTCCGTTCCGCTCGGAAGGAGCAAAGGTCTCTGCCCGTGCGGCAGAACAGCTTGAAGCCATCCGTCAGATGGGCAGCGCCTCCATTATCTTTGACAACGAAACATGGGCGGGAAGAATCGAGACCGAAGCGGCAGCGGCTGCCGCAGAACTGAATGCGGAAGGTCTTCCCAAACCGCTGACCCGCCGGCAGACCTCTGACCTCTACGATGAACTCAACGAAATGCTCGCCCGCCGTGTCGGTCTCCTGCTTCGTGCAGGAGAGGTCACGCACAATGGTGTGGAGTCTGCAGAGGTCGTGCTTGACGCAGGAGAAGTCTTAAACACCTTAACCGGAATGGACATCGTCTCCATCGGGTATGCAACCGAAAAACTTCCGACCAACATCTCCGGCATGTTCAAGAAGATGTTCGTCGAGAAGTACATGTTAGACGAAGGCCACAAGCGGACGTCGCGTATCATTGACCTCGCAAAGCAGGCGGTTTATGAAGAGGTTTCTGTTCCCTGCGACCTGACATCAGCAGAGAAGGCGCTTGTCTTAATTGCCGGTCCATCCGAAGAGCTTTCGATGAAAGGCTTCCACATGGTCCGCAAGTGGATTGACAACAGCATCCGCGGTCTTGAGATGCGTGCCGGCGATTATCCGGTAAAGTCCACCAAGTATGTGGGTGTCATCATTGTCCTTGCCGGAATCCAGAATGTTCCGCGGGTTGCAGAACTCGAGGAGATTTATGACTCCTACCACACCGAGGTCGAAAAGATTTACGGCTTCGAGGAGATTGAAGAGGAAATCCCGCTGATTTCTATTGCCTCGGATGACTCCATCTTTGAACCGGGAGAAGTCCTGCCGCCGGGAGAGTATCTGAATGTCCTGCCGGAAACCATCTACGAAGACGATATTGAGGAAGATATGACCGAATATGAATATACTGAAGATGACGATCTCTTCGAAGAGGTTGTTCACGAGATAAGAAAACCTGCCCCGCAGGCTGAATATGTCTGGGAGCCGGAATCAGCACCGGCTCCGACTCCTGCTCCTAAACAGCCCCGCAAGCGTGACCCGCAGATTTCCTTAGGCGGGGCAAAGCGTGCCGAGCGTCCGCTCTCTTCCAACATTGCCCTTCCAAAGCGGGAGAAACATGAGGATATGGTGCTCTCCGGCATGGCAGACCTTGGACGAAAGGATATGCCGAAGGATTCGGAATCCGCAGTTCACATCGGCGGCGTTCAGCGTCCGAAAGAGAATGATGATGTGCAGATTGCCAAAGTCCAGCGTCCGCGGGATATTGACCGTGCGGTTAAGATTGGCAGTACCCAGCGTCCGAAGGATTCCGACGGAAACATCTCTGCCGGAAGCCGTCAGCGGCCGAAAGATGATGACGGCAGAATCCGCGTAACTCGTGTTCCGATGCCGAAGGATTACGGCGAGCAGGTGAAGCTTTCCGCGAAGAAGAAGTCGAACGAAGAGGACACGCACAAGAAGTCAGAGTTCAGGTGGCTCTGATGGCAAAGCAGATTAAAGATCCTGTTCACGGCTATATTGAAGTTCCTGACGAACTCATTCCTCTTTTAGATTCTCCTGTTCTTCAGCGTCTGCATTACATCAAGCAGCTGGGTTTTGCGTACCTGGTGTATCCGGGAGCAAACCACACGCGGTTTGAACATTCCTTGGGAGCCATGGCTCTGGCGGATAAGGTCTGCAAAACGGTTGACCTTGCAGACGATGAACGGCTTATGGTCTGTTCGGCGGCTCTTCTGCATGACATCGGGCACGGCCCGTATTCGCATGCTTCCGAGCGGCTTCGCGCTGAGTACGGGGAGTTTTCGCATGATGATATTCTGCCGTTTGCTGATATCATCCAGCCGCACCTGGAGGAAATCGGCTGTGATATCTGCGAGGTTGCCGGAATTGTTTCCGGCACGCATCGGCTTGCGTCGATTATCCATGGGGACCTGGATGTTGACCGGATGGATTATCTTCTGCGTGATGCGCATTACTCCGGCGTGCCGTATGGAACGCTTGATGCAAACCGTCTGATTCAGTCTCTCTTTATGGATGATGAGCACGGGTTAATCCTGAAGGATTCAGGAATTGCGGCGGCAGAGTCTCTGCTGATTGCGCGGACTCTGATGGGACCGTCTGTGTATTATCATCATGTAAGCCGGATTGCCGAGGAGATGTTTTTGTCTGCAGGCCGTCTGCATTTTACCAAAGACACGATTGATGAATTTATGCGGATGGATGATGCGGAAGGAACCATGACGCTTCTGTCCTCCCCGTCATCTGCCGCCCGCGATTTGATGATGCGTATTCGAAGCCGCCGGCTTTTCAAACGTGCGCTCTATGTAGGACGCGACCAGGTTGATATGCCGCGGCTGACCCGGCTTGACGCATCTTCTTACCGGAGACTCCATGCGGAGATTGCAGAAACCGCTGGCGTCGAGCCGCATGCAGTGATTCTGGATATTCCGCCTCTGAGGAAGGACATGCAGATGCAGGTGAAGGTAAAGACGATGCATGATTATGTGCCGTTCGAGGATCTTGTGCCGCTTCTGCCGCTGATGAACAAGACCCGTCAGGAGCAGTGGCGGCTTGGCGTGTATTCTGCGGCTGAGGATGTCGAGGCGGTGCGGGCTGCGGCATCTGCGGTTCTTGGAGTGAGCAGGCCGACAAAGCAGGAACGGCTGATTGGGGATTTCTGAATCTTCTCTTTTTTTTCTTGTTGTTTTCGCGTGGCTTTCGCGTAGGAAAGTCGCTCCTACGGTGATTTGCAAAAAGATAGAATAAACACAAACACACCCCAAAGAGAAACCCCGCTCCAAATCTTTTCCAAGGTGTCCCCCAACTACATAACCTATCAGCGCCAATATATACCATAGAATGAAACGGATTGTTGTCGGTATTACCGGAGCATCGGGAATCCTCTATGCCAAACGCTTACTGGATGCCCTCTCCGGCAAAGCGGAGATACATATCATCATCTCCTATGCCGCAAAAACGGTTGCCGCATACGAAGGAATCTCTCTTGACGGATACCCTGCCGTCTATGAGGACAACGCACGCCTGGAAGCGGATGTTGCAAGCGGCTCTTTTCTTTATGACTGCATGGTCATTGTCCCCTGCAGTATGAAAACGCTCTCTGCCGTTGCCAACGGATACGCAGACACGCTTATCGCCCGTGCGGCGGATGTCTGCCTCAAAGAACGCAGACGCTTAATCCTCGTCCCCCGCGAAACACCGTACAACCGCATTCACTTAACCAACATGCTCGCGGCTCATGATGCAGGCGCTGTCATCATGCCCGCATCCCCGCCGATGTATACCAACCCGCAGTCCGTAACAGAATTAGCCGACATGATTGTTGCCCGCATCCTCGATCACTGCGGAATCGAACATCAGATAGGAAAACGGTGGCAGTAAATGAGAGACTTTATCCGGAACATGCAGGAGGCAGGGCTGGCGGATGTGATTTCCCGTCCGGTATCTGCCAATCTGGAAGCCGCAGAGCTCGCCTTCCATGCAGACAAAATGCTCGTCTTCGAAAACCTCGAAGGACACCAAGCAGTCATGAACACAGTTACCGACCGCAAATCGCTTGCGGTTGCCTTGGGGATTCCCGAAGGAGAGCTGGTAAAACGGCTTGTTGCCTGTACCTTCTCCGGAACGGTTACTGACGGCGGCGCTCTGGAATTTGAAGCGGCAGATTTGTCCCGCATCCCGATTCTCAAACACTTCCCGAAAGACGCAGGCCGGTATCTGACAACAGGTATTGTCTATTCCGCATTCGGCGGCGTTGAGAACGCCTCGATTCACCGACTGCTCGTCAAAGATGACACGCACTTAGTCGGCAGAATCGTTGAGGGAAGACACACCTACAAACTCCTGCAGGCAGCACTTGCCAAAGGCGAAAAACTTCCCATCGCCATAACGATTGGAACGCATCCTGCTGTCACTTTTGCCGCCTGCACCCGCGTGCCGGAAGGAAAAGAGATGGCCTATGCCGCAGAAATCTGCGGGAAGCCGCTTAATCTCTACACCTGCCCGAACGGTGTTCGGGTACCGGATGCGGAAATCATCCTCTATGGATGGATGACCGGCGAGCTTGCAGAGGAAGGGCCGTTTGTTGACATCAGCGGAACGTATGATCCAATCCGCATGCAGCCGGTAATCGAACTTGCCGGCATGCATCTCAAAGAAGACTTCATCTACCACGCTCTTGTTCCTGCAGGCGCGGAACACAAGATGCTCATGGGTGCTCCCTATGAGCCGAAGATTTATGCCGCGGTTGCCGGCGTTACCAGTGTCCGTGATGTTTACCTCACCAAAGGAGGGGCAGGATACTTCCACGCGGTTGTACAGATTCAGAAAATGACCGAAGGAGACGGCAAAAATGCTATCATGGCAGCCTTTGCTGCTCACACGAGTCTCAAGCATGTGGTCGTGGTTGACCCTGACATCAACATCTACAGCCCGGAAGATGTCGAGTTTGCCGTTGCCACGCGGGTTCGGGCTGACGAGGATGTCATGATTATCTCCGGTGTCCGCGGGTCATCTCTTGACCTCTGCAGAATCGGCGACGGACTGAATGTAAAAGCAGGAGTTGATGCCACCATCCCGCTTGGATTCGAGGATGAATTTATACGGGCTGACTGGCAGAATAATAAGGAGGAATAAATAATGCAGCTAGATAAATACGACCAGGCTCTTCTTGATGGAGAGTACGGCGAAACAAAGCAGAAAATGATGGAAATCCTCGTTTCTCTCGGCAAAATATATGATGCCGAGCGGCTTATCGAGGTCAAAAATGTACAGGTTTCCGGCGCGTCCTTTAAAACCATTGGAGACGCCGGCCTTGAGTGGCTCAACTCCTTATCCGGCAAGGCAGTTGTTCCCTCATTCTTAAACCCGATTGGCATGCCGCGTGAGGGATGGGAAAGCCTCGGCATCCCGGGAGAGTTCGGCAGAAAACAGCTCGAAGTCAATGCCGCCTATACCAGACTCGGCATTCGCCCATCCTGCACCTGCACTCCATACTACTTCACCTTAATCGAACGCGGAGACCACCTTGCATGGTCTGAGTCCTCTGCTGTGGTGTATGCAAACTCTGTCCTTGGCGCACGCACCAACCGCGAAGGCGGACCGTCTGCCCTCGCATCCGCATTAACCGGAAAGACTCCGGAGTACGGTCTGCACATCGTAAAGAACAGACTTCCGGAAATCGAGTTCCGGTTAGCAGACCCGGAGGCAGCAAAATCCTGGACACAGGCAGAATACGGCGCACTTGGAATTATCGCCGGTGCTATCTCCGGAAACAAAATCCCGCTCTTCAAGGGAATCCGCCCGAAGGCAGACATGCTCAAAAGCATGGGAGCGGCTATGGCCGCATCCGGTGCTGTTGCGCTCTTCCACGTAGAAGACATCACGCCGGAAGCACGCTTCCCCTTCTTCAAGAAACACTTTGCAGAAGACGAGCGCGAGGTCATTACTATTGAGACTGAGGAAATCAAAGAACTCTTCAGCGAACTTGAGCCGGAAGCAGTCGCCGTTGGATGCCCGCACTTATCCCGCGATGAGCTTGCAGAGCTTGCAGACCTCCTTGACGGCAGAACCGTGAAGATGCCGTTCTATGTCTTTGCCGCCGCAGAGATGAAATCCTCCTGTGCGGATGCAGTCTCCCGCATTCAGAAAAGCGGAGCACGGGTTATTCCTGAAACCTGTATGATTGTCTCTCCGATCTTTGAGAAGAGAGGATGTGTTATGACCAACTCCGGCAAAGCATTCACCTATCTGCCGGGAATGTGCGACACCGTTCCGCGCCTGGGAAGCCTTGAGGACTGTGTCCGTGTTGCCTGCGGGGAGTAATCTATGAAGTTCAAATTATCACCATTCGAAAAGAAAGATTTAGTCATCGCATGGCTTGCCTTAGCCGCCGCATTCACCCTTGGCGCAAGCGGCATTCTTGCGGTCTTTATGCAGGGCTTCTCCGCACTTTCCCCGGAGAAGATGCTCCTGACTTTTGTCATCGCCTTAATCACCGTCGGACTTTCCTTTGTCCTCCACGAACTTGCCCACAAGTTTGCGGCAATTAAGTTCGGCTACTGGGCAGAGTTTAGAAAGAGCCCGCAGATGCTGGTAATCGCCGTTGCTGTTGCGGTCATCACCGGAATTGTCTTTGCCGCTCCGGGAGCTACGGTTATCAACACTGCAGGCCGTCCGCTCTCCAAACGCGAAAACGGTATCATCTCCGTCTCCGGTCCGCTGGTAAACGTCCTCTTAATCATCCCGTTTGCGGTAATCATGTTCGTCGGTATTTTCCTCGGCGGCGTTGATGCTGTTGCCGGAGGATTATTCTTCAATCCGTTCACTGTACCGGGATTCCTGTTCTACCTGGGATTAATCGGCTGTCAGATTAACGCCATGCTTGCATTCTTCAACATGCTGCCGGTCGGTCCACTCGACGGAAAGAAGATTCTTGCCTGGAAGCCGGTTATCTTTGCGGTCATCTTTGTTATCTCGCTGTTCCTCGTCTACTTCGCAGTTGACCCGGTTGTATTAGTAAACCTCTTAACCCCGATACTCTAATGTCAATAATGATTCTCGGCTCTTCCTCGCATGCGGGGAAGAGCACTATTGTTGCCGGAATCTGCCGGATTTTCAGCAACAGAGGCATTGCCTCCGCTCCTTTTAAGTCACAGAATATGAGCCTGAACTCGTATGTGACAGAACTTGGAAAAGAAATCGGTATCGCCCAGGCGGTCCAGGCATTCGCGGCCCGCACTGCTCCAACAGAGCTGATGAATCCGATTCTCTTAAAGCCGAAAGCAAACGGTGTCTCGCAGGTGGTTTTGCTTGGTGAACCCTACAAGGATGTAAAAATCAAGGATTACTACTGCGAAACCGATGCGCTCCTGGAAAAAGCCGTTGCCGCATACGAGGAGCTTTCTGCCCTGCATGAAACGGTTGTTA
Source organism: Methanocorpusculum sp. (assembly GCA_017622255.1). GTDB lineage: Archaea > Halobacteriota > Methanomicrobia > Methanomicrobiales > Methanocorpusculaceae > Methanocorpusculum. The sequence continues at coordinate 769 of JAGARL010000004.1, read as the reverse complement.
TCGAGGGGGCAGGCGGCGCTGCCGAGGTGAATCTTTATGAGCGGGATATTGCAAACATTCTGCTTGCGAAGCGTCTGCGCCTGCCGATTATTCTGGTGGCAGACATCGAGAGAGGCGGCGTTTTTGCACAGGTGTACGGCACAATCTCGCTTCTTCCGGAAGATGTGCGCCCGCTTGTCAAGGGTGTTATCATCAATAAGTTCAGAGGAGATGTCAGCCTCTTTGACGAGGGACGGAAAATTCTCGAGGAGCTGACCGGCGTTCCGGTTTTAGGTGTTGTTCCCTATGCCGATATCGACATCCCGGATGAGGACTCTCTCTCCCTGGGAGACAAGAAAGCATCTGACTCCCCAATCAAAATCGCTGTTCTCCGCTATGGGCATATTGCAAACTTCACGGACTTTGCGCTTCTGGAACGTGCGGCGGCGGTTTCCTATGTTGACCTATCAACAGACCTCTCCGGCTTTGACTGCGTAATTCTTCCCGGCTCGAAGAATACGGTTGCTGACCTCGAGGAACTGAAAGCCGCAGGAGCCGATACACGCATCAAAGAGTTTGCCGCCTCCGGAAAACCGGTTATCGGCATCTGCGGAGGATACCAGATGATGGGCGCGACCATCTTTGACGATGCATTCGAAGGAACGGTGTCCAAGGAGTATGCAGGACTTGGTCTGCTTCCGATTCGCACCGAGTTCCTGACGGATAAGAAAATCACCATTCAGAAAACCCGCACGGCACAGCCGAACGGTCCAATCCTCTCCCGCATGGG
>JAGARL010000058.1 GCA_017622255.1 Methanocorpusculum sp. | reverse complement strand
TAACGTCGGATAGACATTGTATCCGTTAACCTTTACCATACGCTTGCAGCGGGACTTGAAGATAATATTCCGGTCCGCATCAAGCGTTACCACATCTCCGGTGTGCAGCCAGATTCTGCCGTCTTTGTGCTTTCGCATGACATCTGCTGTTGCCGTCGGATTCTGATAATATCCGCCCATCAGAGACGGGCCGAAGAAACACAGCTCCCCTTCTTCAGTGTTCGGGAGAACCTTAGTTGTTCCCGGCTCGACCAGACACATCTCAATGCCGATAAGCGGCTTTCCAAGCGCCCCTTCCGGAAGCTCGGCATCACTGCGGGAAGAAACACAGACCGGACCGCAGGCCTCGGTCAGACCGTAGCCTGCCAGAAAAGAAGCGCCGCCGTGTTCGCTGTCCAGAATTTCATTGTACCGGCGAATCAGATCAGACGATACCAGGTCGCCTCCTGCTACCGCATGGACAACAAAGGAGAGGTCATGCCCTTTCAGGAACGGATACATCCGCTCATACATCGCCGGAACACCGGCAATGATTTCGATTTTCTCCTTTGATACCAGATTTGCACACTCCTTCGGGTCGAACTTCGGCGCGAGAATCATGCGCTTACCGCTGCAGAGCGGCGCGTGCACGCTTGCAACCATGCCGAATGCATGGAACAGCGGCAGGATGGAAAGGAACGCTCCGCCTTCATGGCACTGGTCTTCCAGCTTTAAGTGAACAAAGCTGGAGGTTGTGAAGTTGAATGCCTGATTAGTGAGGACAACGCCTTTTGCATCACCCGTAGTGCCTCCCGTGTACATCAGTGCGGCAGTGTCCGCGGCTTTTACCGTGTCTTTCGGGAGCGGGTGTTTCTCTAAGAATTTTCTGCCGGACTCCATAACCGCTGCCCAGGAGACGGCACCCGGGTGCGGGCGGCCTTTCTGACCGAGAAGTTATAGACGCTTTTCATCACCAGTCCCTTCGGATTCTTCGGGAAGAATGCCGGCGTCGGACAGCGGATGACAGTTGCCCCAAGGTCTTTGACCAGACCTTCGTTGAGTTCGAAGGTGAGAATAAACCGGCTCTCAGTGAGGCGGACGGCTTTTTCAATCTCGTCTTTGGTGGAGAGCGGATGCACCATGTTGCAGACAGCACCAATACGGTTTACGGCATAGAGAGCGATGACACACTGCGGGATGTTCGGCAGAAAAATGGTGACAAAGTCCCCTTTTCGAACCCCCAGTTCCAGGAGACCGGCGGCACAGGCATGGATATCGTCCATGAGCTGACCGTAGGTTACTTTCCGGGAGAAGTAGGTGAATGCCTCTGCGTCGCGTCCGACGCGGGACATTCCGTATGCTGCCATATTGTAGAGGGAGCGCTGAGTCTCTTCCGAGAAGTGCAGATTGGTGATGAGACGTTTGTTAGACATATTCTGATTTTGTGTTTGTTATACAGGATAAATAGTCTTCCGTCCTGATTCCGGATATTTCTGCGCTGATTGACGAATTATTCCAGGATATCTGCGGATTTCTGCAGAGATTTCAGCGGAAAAACCCCGCAGAGATTCGGCAGAAAGCGAACCGCAATCCCTGCATATAATTGACACTTTTTGATTTTGTGCAAAAATAGTGCGAATCCGGAGTGCGGATGCGGCGGGGAGTTTGGCGGACAAGCCATAATTTACAAAACGCGCATATATGTTCAAGAGATGAGTGATGCCGCATTATTCCCTGTTAGCAAACAGCAAAAAAAGAAAAGGTTACTCCTTTTTCAGGAGCGGGGACTGCATAAGCAGGGCACGGAGGACATCGGAACGGGAAAGTACGCCGACAACCTTTCCGGTGTCATCCTCGACCGGGACCTTCTTGATTCTCTTGTCCGAGAGAAGGGTAAACACCTCCGCAACGCCGGCGGTGAGTTTGACGGAGACAACCTTCTCCGTTGCAAGCTGCATGATCGGAATCTGCGAAAGGCCGGCGAGTTTTGCATCGAGCAGTTCCTTGTTCTTCCAGAGCGGATACATGGAAGCAACCGGCGCGTCGGCATTCACATCTGCCATATAGCGGATAACATCACCGTCGGAGATGAACCCTGCGGCACGGCCGTCTGCAGAGAGAACCGGAATTCCGCTGCTCTTGTGCTCAACCATACAGCGGACCGCATCCAGAACAGATGCAGATTCAGGGACGGAGTAGACGTCCTTCTTCATCATCGAAGCAAGCGTGTTCTCCATAACAACCTCAGCCGCAGGTTTTTCCTCCTGCTGTGCCTGACGGCTTACACGTCTGATGTAGAGAGCACATCAGAAACCAACAACCGCAAGAAGAGCGGCTAAGAGAGCTGCCGCAGAAAATCCGGTCTCAGCGGCAGAGACGGCGCCGATTGTATAGACACCGGCAAACAGCGACGAGCCGATACAGCCGGCAATCTGGAATCCGGTACTCATAACAATAACCCCGTGCGGGTTCATCTCATAACTTAAGCGGGAGAGCGCAAAGCTTTGGACCGGACCGATAATCAGTGCCGAACCGCAGATAACCGGGATGTAGAGGACGGCAAACAGCAGAAGAGAACCGGTGGAAATCAGACCTGCAAGAGCTGCGGTAAAGACCGCGATACAGGCAAAACCAAGCGGCAGCAGAACGCCCGGACCGTGTTTGTCATAGACTCTGCCGGCAACAACCGAAATAATGCAGGAGAGCAGAATGGCCGGGAAGAGGGTGAGGGAGGCGAAAATCGCCGGAACGCCGAGTGCAGACTGCAGATAAATCGGCATGACGATGTTCATCGCAAAGATGACAATCAGGGAAAGCATGTTGATGATAACCCCGACCGCAAACGGTCTGATGGACAGCGGACGCAGGTCGATTAACGGGTGTTCGATTCTGCTCTGACGGCGTAAGAAAAGAATCAGACAGAGGATACCAAGAACTGCAGTGATTGCGGAGATGACAACGTTTCCGGTGAATGCGGTAGAGATTCCGTAGAGGATGCCGATTAACGCAAGACCAATGAGAATCGTGGAGAGAACATCCAGCTTCGGATGGGTGAGTTTTGCAATGTCGCCTAAGATGAATGCGGCAGCGAGGAAGCAGATAATTGCGAGAACCGCAAAGACAATCAGCAGCATTCTCCAGTCAAAGAAGGAGAGAATGACACCGGCTAAAATGACACTCGAGGCAGGGCCGATGGTCGTCATAGCGCCCATAATTCCCATATAGGTTCCCAGTTTCTTTCGCGGGGCAACCTCTAAGGTGATGTTCATGCCGACCGGAATTAACATTCCGGTACCAAGGGACTGTAAGATACGGCCTGCAAGAAGCACCGGGAAGGACGGAGCGGCAGCAGCAACGATACTGCCGGCAATCAGCAGACCGACGGAAGTCAGGAAGAGCGTTCTGGTCTTGATGCTCTTGTAGAGGAAGGCAGAAACCGGCACCATGACTGCGGCGCCAAGCATGTATGCAGTGGCTAACCACTGAACAGTTCCCACATCGACGGAGAAGTACTCCATAATGGGGGCAAAGCCGACATTGAGATAGGTCTCGTTAAATGTTGCAAGAAACGCGGCAAACGCGGCAACAAATAAGACCCGTTTCGGGTTAATAGAAGAAGTACGCATAGAAACCTCTCGGAAAACAGTAACAGAATATATCTTTCCACCCTATTAGAAGTTAACTGATAGGAGGGCTAAGCCAAAGGCGCATGCCCTCAAGGCGTCGCGGAGATATGGGCGAATGACAGAGACAGAATATATCTTTCCACCCTATTAGAAGTTAACTGATAGGAGGGGGACAGAGAAAGAGAGAAACCTACCCCGTGGCGAACAAATATATGCCCGCCGGTAAAATCTATAGTTAGACATGGAACATGCAGAACAAATCGCCGAAGCAGTCTCCTATACCAAGGACACCTTCCTCCAGGTAGACGGAATCGTTACCTGGGTGAAACTGTTTCTTGCCGCAGTCATCCCCTTCGCCGCCGGATACGGGATTGCCACAATCCTTCTCCAGTACATCATAAAACCCCTGCTGGTCAGTGTTCTGGTTGTTCCAACCCTCGGATTTACCGAAGCAGGAATTGCTTACATGCTGCAGTACTTAGCGGCAGTAATCGGCATCCTCTTCCTGTTCCTCTTCCCCTACGTGCCGGGATACTTCTACCGCAGTATGCAGAACCGCGAAATCCGAAAACTCGACGACCTCTTCGGCCTCTTCTTTTCCGGCTGGAAGGTAAACGCTCTGGTTCTCTACTATGCAATCCCCTTAGTGGTAATCTTCCTCCTCTATGCAATCCTCTTCACCTACATGAACGGCGCCCTTGACTTCGTTCTCAACGGAGACCTCAGCGGTATTGCCGCGGCAGTGGACTATCTCTCCCTTGCCGTCTACCTGATTCTGGAGTTTGCAACCGCCGTATTCCTTGCGCTTTTTGCCTGCATCGGCCTGGTGCACCTTGCACGGACCGGGTCGCTTCGAAAAGCGGTCAATATGGGAACTATCGCCGGAATCATCAAGCGCATCGGCTGGTATGACTACATCCTCTGCATTGTCATCATCACCATCATCCTGCTCGCCGTTGCCGTCATCTTCCTCGGACTTGCAAGCATCTTCGGCTACACGGCCGTTGCAAACACCGTCTGCTTCGGTCTCCTGCTGTTTGTCGCAATTCCGACCGGCATCTTTGTAACCCGCTATCTGGCAAACATCTATGATACCGCATTCACCGAACCGGTAGAAGATATCGAGGAGTTCGACGACTTCTGATGACCGAAGAGTTCCGCCTCAAAGCAGACTACCGCCCCAAAGGCTCCCAGCCGGAGGCAATCAGCGCCTTAACCCGCGGCGTGGAGGAGGGAAAGCAGTTCCAGACACTCCTCGGCGTTACGGGTTCGGGAAAGACGTTTACGATTGCAAACGTCATCCAGAACCTCCAGAGACCGACCTTAGTCCTCGCCCACAACAAAACTCTTGCCGGACAGCTCTACAATGAGTTTAAGGAGTTCTTCCCGGAAAACCATGTCGAGTACTTCATCTCCTACTACGACTACTATCAGCCGGAAAGCTACATCCCGAAAAAAGACCAGTACATCGAAAAGGACGCCTCCATCAATCCCAAAATCGAGATGATGCGGCTTGCGGCAACGGCGTCTCTGCTTTCCCATCGGGATACGATTGTCGTCGCTTCGGTCTCCTGCATCTACAGCATCGGAAACCCGGAGAACTTCCAGAACATGGGATTCGAGCTGCGTACCGGGCAGCGGATTTCCCGGCGCGAGCTGATAGAAAAGCTCGTTGATATCCTCTTCGAGCGAAACGATACGGAGCTGATGCCCGGAAGATTCCGGGTAAAGGGGGACACCATTGACATCATTCCCGGTTACTTTACAGACATCATCCGAATCGAACTTTTCGGCGATGAGATTGACCGGATTGCAGAAATTGAGAAGGCAACCGGCAGGGTAAAGGAGAAGCTGGACTACTTCTACGTCTATCCGGCACGGCATTTCGTAACGCCCAAAGAGGAGATTGACGCGGCAATTACCTCTATCCGCGATGAGCTC
>JAGARL010000057.1 GCA_017622255.1 Methanocorpusculum sp. | reverse complement strand
TACTTTCTCAGCATCACCGCATCGATTTCCGCGGTAACCGGGGCAAGCTCCTGGCGGAAGTATTCCTCATCCGCTCCCGGAATCGGATACTTCTTGTGCCGCATAATCTTCTCTCCCGCCGAGTGGGACTTTAAGATGTGGTTTGCGATGTTTAAATCGCGGGTTTCGTTGGGCTCATCCTTTAAGATGAAGATGAGGTCGAAACGGGAAAGAAGCGACGGCGGCATGTTAATCTGCTCGGAGATGTTGGAGTACTCATCAAAGCGTCCAAGCTTCGGGTTGGCGGCTCCCAAAAGCGAACAGCGGGTTCGCAGCGTTGCGTTGATTCCCGCCTTCGCAATCGAGATGGACTGCTGTTCCATAGCCTCGTGCAGGGAGGAACGGTCATCCTTCTGCATCTTATCCATTTCATCGACCGCCGCCATTCCTTTGTCGGCAAGAACCAGAGCTCCGGCTTCCAGCGTCCAGCGTCCGTCTCCTAAGTCATCCTTGACGGCCGCTGCTGTCAGACCGGCAGACGATGCGGATTTTCCAGACGTATACACCCCGCGCGGGGCAAGCTTGATGACATAGCGCAGAATCTGGGACTTTGCAATACCCGGATCTCCCACAAGAAGCATGTGGATATCGCCTCGAAGACTGCTTCCGTCCGGCATCTCCTTGGCAATGCCGCCGAAGAGCTGTAAGGCGATAGCCTCCTTGACATCATCGTTTCCGTAAATCGTCGGGGCAATCGAGCGGGCAATCTTCCCGTAGATTCCGGGGTCTTTTGCCATCTCGACAATTGCCGCCTCATCCTCTTCGGTGATGTTAACCTCTTCGAACTCCTTGACGGAGATTTCAATCGAGTTGCATTCCACATACAGGTCAAAGACCGTACTCTTCTGCCCGTTCTGAACCCGCTGAACGCTTCGCAGGATTCCGTTGATGATGACACGGTCTCCCGGCGTTACCGTTCCGCAGATATCATCAATGCAGTCGATGTCAATCGTCTGCGGCTGTTCTCCCCCGCGGAGACCTTCTGGCGTCTCCTGAACACGAATCTTCTGCGAGTCGATGAAGGTCGAAAGCCCCTGGATGAGTTCGAGCTTCTTCTGCGTACACTCCGCGTTGCCGCACATATCCGGTTCGCTGTAGCTTCCGTACTCCTGCGCCTTCGTGGTGATATGCCCGTTGGCACAGCGGAATGCTCCAATCACCAGACGCGGACGGACTTCGGTTACCCGTCGGATGATTCCGTCAATGCTGATGAACTTGTTGATGTGTTCGGAACGGATGTCGCGGATTAAGGTTTTTCTTGGAAGGTGGACAAAGCGGATGTTTGTCTTGCTGATAATCTCATCCGAGATATCGTTTCCTTCCACATCCTTTCCGGAGATTAAGTGAGCGGCGCGGATTGCGTCTTTGATATCGTTTAACGTCTTTCCCGGATGTTCGAGCAGGTCATCTGCCAGGATTGTTCCAATCTTTCCATATTTTTCCAGAACATCATACCCGATTTCAATAGACCGGGTGCTCGGAAATTCACGGGAAACCTTGTTGAGCTGGGCTTTGCATTTCTTTTTCAGAAAGCCTGCCCATTGTTCGGCTCTGTCGATTACTTCGAGTTCTTCCACACTTCCTCCTTGTGGTAACTATTTGATGTGTACGGGGATAAGGGCTTTGGATGAGCCGGGAGGAAGAAAGAAGACAGAACATCCAACCCGCTCCTCTCCTTTTATCTGATAGGCCCGCCAATATAATTCCTCATATGCACGGCGGTGAAGAGATTTTCAAATACAAACAGTGTATCATCCTCCGCACGGATTTAAAGATGAGCTGCGGTAAAATGTGCGCCCAGGCAGCCCACGCTTCTATCGGCGCCTTTGAGAAGACCTCTCTTGCGGACAAAAAGGAATGGATGCGGGAAGGACAGAAAAAAGTGGCCCTCAAAGCACCGGATGAGAGAACACTCTATGTCTTAAAAGCCCAGGCGGAACTCTTAGGCGTTCCCTGCTCGTTAATCATCGATGCAGGAATGACCGAAATTCCGGCAGGCTCGGTTACGGCCCTGGGAATCGGCCCTGCAAAACGGGACATCATGGATAAAATCACTGCTGACTTAAAACTCCTCTAACCATGCGCAAATCACCATACGACAGGGAAACCGAACTTGGAATCGGATACTATGCCGCAGACTGCGTTGGAATCGGCGGAAAACTCAGAGCCGTTCCCGAAGACTTCATCGTCGAGGAACTGCCAATTACCTTCACCAATACCGGACCGTACACCATCTGCCGCTTAACCAAGAAATCCTGGGAGCATCAGCACGCCGTCCGCGAAATCACCAACCGCCTCCACATCAGCCCGAAACGTTTCGGCTGGGCAGGAACCAAAGACCGTAACGCGGTAACCACGCAGTACGTCTCGCTCTACGATGTGCAAAAGGAACAGATTGAGGCGCTTGCAATCAAAGATATCGAAATAACCCCGGTTGCAACGCATCAGTTTTCGCTGGGCCTTGGAAACCTTGAAGGAAACCGGTTCAGACTTACCCTTCGCGGATGCGAAGAAGACGGTCTTGCAGAAAAGACCGCAGAGATTACCGCCGCCGTTAAGACAGGAATTCCGAACTACTTCGGTCTCCAGCGGTTCGGAGCCTTAAAACCCATCACTCACCGGATGGGATACCACATCTTACGCGGAGAGTACAAAGAAGCAGTTGACCTCTATGTCGGCGATGCCTTCCCGTACGAATCAGACGAAATCAAGAAAGCCCGTGCCCGCTTCCGCGAGACCGGCGATGCCAAAGAAGCCCTGCATGACCTGCCAGTGCATCTCTCTTATGAGAGAATCATGCTTGATTCGCTTATGAAAAAGCGCGAGGATTTCGGTGCGGCACTGCAGTCCCTCCCGCCGAAACTGCTTTCCATGTTCGTCTCGGCATACCAGTCCTGGCTCTTCAACATGGCAGTTTCCGCCCGCTGCGGAGAAGAAACGCCTCTTAATGAACCGCGGATTGGCGAGCATCTGATTTTTGCCAACGGCCGTGTGGACCGCGTAACCGAAAAGAATCTTCCAACCGCACGGCAGCACATGAAGCGCGGCAGATGTTTTGTTGTCGGATGGATGCCCGGAAAAACCCTGCCCGTAGCAGCCGGTCCGCTGGAAGAGGAAATGTTTGCCCTGATGGAAAAGGACGGAATTGCCATGCAGGACTTTGACTTAGCGGCCGCTTTTGTGAAAACAAACTACGACGGCTTCCACCGGAGAATCTCGCTGGAAGCAGATGTCGCAGCAGAGGTTTTGGGAACTGATGTTGTGCTTTCCTTCACCCTTCCTCCGGGGCACTATGCAACAACGGTTGCCAGAGAATACATGCAGGCAGACCCTGCCTCCATGGTTTAATTTTTTTTAGAGCAGAAGCATCATCACTGCAAGCAGGCAGGTTGCACCGATTAAATCAATAGAACTCGTAACCACCGGGACTCCGAAGTTGTCCGGGTCAAATCCTCTGCGGTAGGTGATGACTGCAGTATAGTATCCAAGCAGGTTCATCACGGTCACAACCAGCAGACCGGCGAAGAGAGACAGCAGAATCATCAGCACCAGTCCCGGCGTGGTAATTCCAAGAAGCAGAGCTGCGTAATGTGCGATTGCCCCCATCAGCGGCAGGAAGATGATGGAGTAGAGGTAGTTTTCGCCGAAGTGTTTCAGGACCGTCTTCTGCGGGAAAAGCACCGGATCAATCAGACCCATGTGCATCTCAGTTCCAATCCGGGAGGTTAAAATTCCGCCAATCGAACCGCAGCCGTTCATGAAAGGAGATATCAGAATCAGCACTGCTGCTGCGGCAATCAGCGACTCGAGCTGGCTGGTGTAGAGAACACCTGCGGTAATTCCAAGGAGTGATAAGGGAAGCAGAAGCGGGAGACCTTCCCGTAAGACATCCATCATGGTCCGCGTTCCGCGTTTGAAGGAGACAAACGCCCAGATAATCATCAGCAGAACCAGTGCCCCTAAAACCGCCTTTCCGATAAAGGGAAGCTGCATGACAATAAGGGCGGTTACCACCAGGAAGGGAAGCGTTACGATATCGCCCAACGTTGTCACCGTCGGCGCTCCAACCATATCCAGATCCCAGAACTTCCTATAGCAGATGATACTGACCAAGACACCGACCACGGTTACCAGAATTCCGGCGAGTGTTCCGGAGATTACCGAGATGATAATCATCTCTGCAATACCAATGACCTCTGTTCCGGTCAGAATACAGATGATTTTTCCAAATATTGCCAATGCCGCGGAGATGACAACGGTCAAAATCAGCGATGCCCGCAGGTTGTCTCCCAGCTCCGAGTTTCGCTTGAAGTCCACTTCAAACGCTCCAAGGTGCATGGAGGAGGAAAGACGCGAGGTTAAAATTCCGGCAATAGCCCCCCGCATGTTAATCGAAGGAGTTACGAGAACCATAAGTCCCGGAATTAACAGCAGAACTTCGTTGACCGAACCTAAGTAAATTCCGGCGATAAAAGATAAACTGACACTAATTAAGAGCGTCCAGAATCCGGTGAAGAATTCCCTGTGCTTTTCTCTGAAGGCTTCGACATCTATGACCAGGGTCATCCAGACTCACCTCATTCTCTAAGCACATAGTGAATAACTATTAGTCGTTAAAAGGTATAAAAGAGGGGGTTCTCAGTCTGTCTGCATCAAACCTTTCTTCGCTGTCCGCACCGCATCCGCCCCGGTCTCTTCCGGAGAGAGAACCTTTTCCAGCATACATTCAATGCCCCAGAAGACAGTCTGCTCTGCCGCGTCAGCAAAATATTCTCTCTTCCTGCTGTTTCGATACAGCCAGTCGGAAAGAACCACTGCTTCCTCTTTCGTCAGAGAAAGAAGAACAGCCTCACTCTTCGTCATCTTCGTCTTCATCCGCATCAGCTGCAGCGTTTCTTCTGCTGTTTAACATCTGGTTTGCGGAGTCGCCGAGCTTCTTCATGATTTCGCTGATCTTATCCTCAATCTCAATCTCGTCATCAATCTCCAGACTGGTGCCTTCGATTTCCAGGAAGAATTTTGCGACCTCGTTTGCTTCGAAGAGGATGTCATCAAGTTCATCAAGCGTAAAGAATCCGCACATAGCACCGTAGAAGAAGGTTGCCGCGGATTTCTTCACCTTGCGCTTGAAGGAACTGCGTGCCTGGTTTACTGCCTGCGGACTGTACGGCTCTTCCATGAAGGGACAAAGTTCCGGCAGGTGCTGGCCAATAAAGGTCATCTCCGCACCGTACGGGGTTTTGAAGTCAGCACACAGACGTGCAATTGCCCATTCGCGGGCGGTGATATAGGTTCTTTTTCTGAGGAAGAGATTCACCTTGCGGTAGGCGGCGCCGTCCACCTTCTTGAATTTCTGATATTTGTTAATCTCTTCCTGGCGTTCCGCCTCATTGTAGTAGGCAAGCTTCGGCGGCTCTTCAAACTCCGGGGTGTTTTGGTATTCTTCTTCCATGGTTTCTCCTGCTAATTATAATATAGCATCATATGGTTTATTACTCTTGCGGATGATGAGATGCAAGTACATCTTACTCACCTGTTGCAAGCGGGAAGTACTGTTCATATGCTCTTCTGCGTTCATCAAGGTCGGTGTGGACATAGATTTCCGTGGTCTTGATAGAGGTGTGCCCTAAGTTTTCCTGGACTACGCGGATGTTATGCGACCTGCGGTAGAGTTCACTGGCATAACTGTGGCGGATTTTATGCGGAGTAATTCCTTTCGGCGCATAGAGACTGAAGATGTGCTGCACCGTCCGCGGAGAAAGCGGGGCGCCGTTTCTTCCCTCAAAGACACTGCCTTCGGTTCTGCCGTCTAAGAATTCTTTAATTCCTGCAAGTGTGTCTCCGTCGCAGAATACAACGCGGATTTTACCGCCCTTTCCTCTGACGCGAATCGTTCCTTCCTCGAAATCGATGTGTTCCGCGTTCATGCCGCAGACCTCGGAAACACGCATTCCGGTTGCGTAAATGGTCCGGACAAGGAGTGCATCCCGCGGATTTTCAAGCGAGGCAATGAACTCCATGACCTCTTTGTGCCGGAGGTATTTGAGCTCGCGGTCTTTGATTTTCGGCCGGTCAACTTTATCCATAGGATTTGCTTCGAGCAGATCCTGGACAATTAAGTACCGGTAGAAGGAGGAAAGCGCAGAATCGTACTGGTGGATGCTTGCCGCAGAGAGGTGGCGTTCGTTTCTGATTAAGGTAAAGAAGTCGACGATTTCATAGGCAGAGACATCAATCTCTGCTCCCATTCCGTATTCACTGAAGTCTTCGGTCGTTTCCGGAAGCTCACCGTCGTGTTCGGTCAGATAGGTCTGATACTTCGCGAAGAGTTTGAGAACCCGGGTATATGCTTCAATGGTGTTCTCGGAATAGTTTTTTGTCTGGAGTGTGCTGATGTAGCGGGGAATCCAGGCACTGAATGTTCGTCTGACTTTTGCCATCTCTCTACTATTTGTTTTGCGGGCTGAGGATATAATGATTGCGCATAATACATATTATGCGCAATTTTTTAGAGGTTTTGGAGAGGTTGTTTCAACCAGTTTAAGAGCTTGTTTTTCAAAAATGCGTTCAATTATTGGTTTTTGTATTTTTGCATATTTTCTGATATTTTGTCTGCAGTATTCCGGAGAGGAATTTTGGGATGACGCGAATAAACGGATTTTGAGCGGCTCTGTTTTGCAGGACGATGAAATACCTTAGGCGAATTGCGTTCGCGGATTTACGGCCTTCTGTGATGGAGGGTTTTTCGGCAGTCCGGAAAAAATTGCACAGAGGATGAATAGGATTAATTGTTTTTCCGACATATGGTATGAACAATGGGTTTGAGAGATTTTCTGAAAAAAGTTCTTGACTTCTTTGATGCGGAGGAGGAACGAACACTTCCGGGAAATGCGGGGAAGTCGGATGCACAGCTTCGGACCGAGTATGAACAGAAGGGCAAACTCTTTGAAAAGTACATTATCGGTAGATTTGATACAGTAAATTATTTTGGTGTTGTTGACTGGACTCGGGATATTTGTGAGGATGGAATCTGCCCTGAGTCGAATTGCAATCCGGATATTTTGATGCGCTATCGAAGAACCGGAGACAAATTCGCTTTGGAATGTAAATATCGTTCCCGGTACTATTACTCGGAAAAATACCATACACAAACTATTCGCTGGGCGCGCCCCGATCAAATTGAAAATTATCTTCGGTATCAAAAAGAGCAAAATGTCCCAGTGTATGTGGTGATTGGTGTTGGAAATGATATCCTGCACGGGGAAACACCAAAGGAGCTTTACTGTGTTCCGCTCAATGACATCAAAAATTATCCGGAGGTCTTTGCCTCCTATTTACAAAAATATCGCCGCCCAAATCCGGAGAAAAATTTCTTTTGGGATGTGCGAAACAAACGGCTCTGCTGACCGGGCTGTATCCATATCTCTTTTTTCACTGCAGCTATCTTCATCCTGCAGGTTTTGAACAGAGGAAAAGAACTCTGCTGTATTTGCGATATTGGTGTTTCAGATGCAAAAGTGCCAGTAATACATGAAATAAACCACATGATGCTATATCACATCGAATCGCGAAAAACCCATATACTTACAGCACCATATCTAAGATACCATCATGGTAAGCCTACAGATTCGCGGAGGAGACCTCGACTTAGTCGAATATGATTTCACTCCATTCAACCCCGGAGAAAATATCCGGACAGCTAACGTCACCTGCATCAGAGAGCCGAAAGCAGAATCTGGAACATTTCATATCAGAGCTCCGGCACGGATTCACTTAAGTGTTCTTGATATGAACCGTTTCTGCCCGGGAACTCCGGGCGGCGGCGGAATTGGATTTGCCCTGCAGCTCTATCATGATGTTGCGGTATCTGCCGCAGAAAAAACCGAAATTGACTCATCCCGCCATCTCCTGATTCGCCACCTCGAAGCGGCATTCAAAAAAGTTACCGGCTACACCAAAGGATTCCGCATCAAAACCTGCGACCATGGAAGAGAACACATTGGTCTTGGCTCAACCTGTACAACCGCGGTCGCAGTCCTTACCGGAATGAATGAAGCCGCGGGAAGACCGCTTGACAATGAAGGAATCCGCATGCTTCTCGGGAACAACTATGTCGAAGAAACCGATGCAGAAGGAAAAGTCGTATTCGGATTCGAGACAGGACTTGGAGCACTTGCTTCTCTTAACGGCGGGATGAATATTATTGGAGACAAACTCACGCCCATCTGCTCGCATCCGTTTGCCGAAGGATACCATATCTATATCGTCATCCCGAAAACCCATGCCGCAGAAGAGAATGCCGGAGAAAATGAGTTCTCGCTCCTGATGAATCATGCCCGGCTTCTGGATACCCGCGACCGGGAACTGAAAGCCTACATGATTATGATGGACTTCATCCCGGCTCTTGTCCGCGGCGACATAAAAACCATGGGAGACATCATCTGGGAGCTGGAGTTTCGCGGCTCCAAGCGGGCTGAGGTTCAGCATCACTCCTTTATCATCTACCAGCACATGAATGCCCTGCGGTCTGCCGGACTGGAGTTCGTGGCGATGAGTTCTGTCGGACCATCTGTCTGCGTGATAACAGAGAAGAATGAAGAAGAGATGCAGAAAATTGCAGACAGTATCGGGCTGGAAATTGCCGTCAGCACCAAAGCAGATAACTGCGGGCTGACGGTGGAAAAGAGCGAGTAGAGCCTTACCGCTCCTCTGCCCAGTCTATTTTTTCATGCCAGTAACCGGTAACCCTTCCGTTCTGTGCAAGTTTTCCCAGTTTACTGTCAATATCCGGCAGAAGCTCCCGGCACACCGTTCCCGCAAGCGCTGTTCCCGGAAGCGGGGTTAACAGATGGACATGCACTCTTCCGTAGCGGGAAATCTCTTTTACTAAATCAAATGTCTTCTGCTGGTCTTCGTCGGTCTCGAACGGGAAGCCGAAAATCACATCCACCACCGGCTGCAGATGGAAATCCCGGCATACATCAATCGCCTGCATAACATCCGCGATGGTGTGTCCGCGGCGAAGCGTGTGAAGCACCGAATCCGAACCGGACTGAGCGCCGAAATGCAGATTCTTATTTGAACAGTACTGCACAACCAGTTCCGCCGTCTCCGGAAGAACAAACTCAGGCCGCACCTCGGAGGGGAACGTTCCCAGATAGATATTGTTTTTCGAAAGCGAGGATAGCAGGCGTTCCAGCTTTTCCACATCCGGGTGAATACCGTCTGCAGAACCGTAGGCAAACGCGTTGGGTGTGACAAACCGTGCGTCCCGGAACTTTGACGCAAGCTCCACCACTGCCTCGCGGGAACGGTGTCTCATCCGGTTTCCATGCAGTCTTGGCGTCTGGCAGTAGCCGCAGTTAAACGGACAGCTGCGGGAAAGCTCAATATACCCTTTCATCCGCGAAAAGCAGGGATAGGCATCCAGTCTCACCGAATGGTCAACCTGATTCAGACCGTTCTTTCCGGCAACACCCGGAACGGAATCCGGATCGCCGCCTTTCGTTAACGCATCCAGAAGCCGCGGAAGCGTGCGCTCGCCTTCGCCGACCACCACATAATCCGCATCGCGGAGAACATTCTTCCAGCAGGCAGACGGATGCGGGCCGCCGGCAATTACAATGCCTTCGGCGTTTCGCATCTCTTCTGCATAGAGATTATAGTTTAGACTGTTGAGACTGTAGCAGATGATGTCTCCATCCGGCCCGTCAACCGGCTCCAAGGTGTATCCGTACTTTTCGCACGCCGCAAACAGTCCCGCATAGGTATTCCTGCTGTGGGAAATATACCGCCAGACAATATTCATGCGAAGCTGACAGTTCCTTCTGTTCCGTTGACGGTTACAACCGTTCCATTCTCCGGCAGGTCTCCTTCCAGACGGTCAACAGCCGGAATTCCTGCGATAATGGTTCCAATAGCGATAATTGTCTCGCATTCGGTATTAATCACTGCTGCCGGAGCCGTGCCGTTTCTGGACAGTGCATAGAGAACGTAGGAGCCAACCGTCGAACCTTTGCCGTAGGGGAAGGCAAGAACTTTTCCGGTAATCTTCTGCCCGGCAAGCGGATGGGCGGCATCGATAATAACTCCTGTCCTCGGGTCAACGCCGCCCAGGAAAGAAATCGGCGTGTCGGTTTTCAGCAGTTCGCCTTCTGCTGTGCCTTTGGAAATACTTCTTCCGGTGAGATTCATATACTATCATTGGATGGGGTATGCTTTA
>JAGARL010000056.1 GCA_017622255.1 Methanocorpusculum sp. | reverse complement strand
GGCGGAAGCAGCGGTCAACCGAGAACATGCGGATTGGAAGCGGCCGCTTGTCCCACATCTGGGAAAGCGAGATGAACCAACCGCTTGTCATGTGGGAGCGAAGCGTGGTTCTGGAGGATTCCGGTGCTAAGTTCTTGAACTCCGGGAAGACGGTATCTAAGATGTGGACAACGACTCCATCGTCGACCTTTAAGGCAACGGACATCTCGTGCGTTAAGTCATCTCCGTCGAATTTGCCCTTCTTGTATCCGTGCAGACACTTCATCAGCTTCTCTTCTGCACCTTCCTCTAACGGATGGCCAACGATTTCTGCAATCTTTGCAAGCCGCTCTGCACCGATTCCGACGTTTGGTCTCGGCAGACCGCCGACATAGTAGACACGGTCTAAGACTGCGGCTGCTTCCGGACCGAACTGGCGGTAGACATCAGACTCGTCGATGAAGACAGGGACCATCGCCTCGTCGAAGCCCATGCTCATGTATGCCGCGCGCAGACGGGCGATGGTGTCATAAATCGGGTGAACCTTCGCACGCTTGTAGGTGTAGCGCGGATATACTGCAGACGATACAGGCGGGGTGATTACAGACGGTCCCGCATGCCAGGCACCTTCAAAATCGGTTTTCCGGCGTTCTTTGAACTCCTCAACATCAAATTTCATATTTTTCTTCTCCTCAGACAGACGACACGGCTCGGCTCGTTTTCGTCCATGATTTCATACCGGCAGGCATCGGCAACAGCAGATGCAAACCGGCGGATGGCATTCATGTCCGGTACAGCCGTTTCTGATAATCTCATTCGACTGTATCCCAGATACATGTATCCTTTTATCTCAACATACATTGGCTGTGTATCATCGATAATCTTTGCAAACTTTTCCGGCACGGAATCATTACATCCCGCAACAAGCGTGATGCGGACTGCAGTTCTCACCCCTTCTGCTTCCTTTTGTTTCAGCAGGGCAAGCGAGGCCTGCACATTCTGCCACATGTACTCCGCATCCCCTATCGGATTGCAGATTTCCGCGTAGCTTTCTGCATCAACCGCATCCAGCGAGAGGTAAAGCTGAGTGGGGGCGATTTTCTGCACCATCTCAGGAACAGTTCCGTTGGAGACGACAAAGACGCTGTGGTCTCCTTCCTTTAACCGCTCGATGAGCTCGGGAAGATGCGGGTAAAGCGTCGGCTCTCCGGAAAGGGAGACGGCAAACTGGGTGGGGTGTGTTGTTGCCTCTTCCCAGAATGCTTTGTCTGCAAACGGCTTGTCGCCGGAAAGACCTTTTCTCTGCAGGGCAGGGATGCTTTCAATAATCTCTGCCGGAGAGAGGATGCGCGAATCTTCAATCTCCGTCTCGATGGAACGCCAGCAGAAGATACAGCGCTGATTACACCGCAGAGTCGGCGTCATCTGGACGCATTTTGCGGTCTCGATTCCGTAGAACTGATGCTTATAGCAGGACTCGCCGCCGCGGACTGCCCGTTTGCACCAGAGGCACGGCTTGACTGCGGCACTGCAGTCCTCCGCGATAAAATTGTATCCCTGACGGTGCAGCTGTTCGCGGGGGGTGAGTTCGGATGCCGGTTTTCTATACATGGAACCGCGGGGTGTACTCCTCGAAGGAATCGCGCGCGGCATAAATTTCCGCCGGGGTCGCGTCGCGTAAGATGACGTTCTCTGCAGTTGTCAAGTCGCCTAAGACAACGCAGGAGAACTGTTCATCCTTGAATCCTTCAATTACACAGTAGTCATATCCAAGAAGGGCATAAATGTCTAAAATGGTGTAAACATCCGTCCCTCTGAGTGTGAGGACACATTTTTCCGCGTCAATTCCTGTGCCGCAGTCAGCTCCCGCTTCGAAATGAAGCGTGGTATCCTTTCCTTTCGGCAGCTCGAAGATGTGATGTCCCATGTGTTTTATCGTGCCGACAGTGAAGTTTTCCGCAAGCATCGGGACCAGTTCTTTTACAATAGTGGTCTTCCCGCTGTTGGAATGGCCGATAATATTGATAATTTTCATTAACAGTAAGAGTGTTCGCGTAAGTTGGATTTATTACTTTTTACCCGAAACATATTGTATACATACGAGAGGGAGAGACAATATGAAAATGATGATGAGCAGCGGGCGAACTCCGGAGCAGGGAGCCCAGCTGTACTATAAGGACACGCCGGAATATTCCCGCGAGACCTCCTACTGTTTCCTTCATCCGATGGACTGTATGGAAATCGGCGTGGAAGAGGGTGACCATGTATTAATTACAAGCACTGCAGGCGGCACGGTATTTTATGTCCGCGAATCCCCGGAGACGCCGGAAGGCGTGGTGTTCATCCCCTGCGGTCCGCATGCAAACTTTATCCTGCATGAGAAAACCCATGCAACAGGAGCGCCGGACTTCAAGGGAATGGCAGTCGAGGTTGAACCAACCGACCGTCCGCTTGAATCCGCCTGGGATTTAATGGAGCACTTAGGAGGCCTTCGCTATGAGATTCCGGAAGGCGTTGTGCTTCCGGGAGCAGAGAAGGGCGAAAAGATTGTTCAGCATGCGGCATGTCCGTTATGCGGCTGTCTCTGTGATGACATCGAGCTTCACGTAAAAGACGGGGTAATTACCGAGGTCGTCAACGGCTGTCTGTTATCCGCCGGCAAGTTCTGTTCGAAGGGCAGAATGGTGACGCCGATTGAACGTCAGGGGGACAAATGGGTTGAAACTGACTTTGACGATGCGGTAAAGAAGGCCGCAGAGATGTTTGTCAATGCAAAGCGCCCGCTCTTCTACGGCTGGTCCGGAACATCAACCGAAGCCATGCACATCGGTCTGGAAATCGCCGAAGAGGTGGGAGCGGTCATGGACAACTGTTCCTCCGAGTGTCACGGCCCGACGATTATGGCGGTCCAGGAAGTCGGACACCCCGGCTGTACGCTTGGTCAGATTAAGAACCGTGCGGATGTTATCGTCTACTGGGGATGCAATCCGATTGCTGCGCACCCGAGACACTTATCCCG
>JAGARL010000055.1 GCA_017622255.1 Methanocorpusculum sp. | reverse complement strand
GGGAACACCTGCTGGTAATCATCGCTCTTGCAGTCCTTCTGCTTCTTGGAAAGTTCGTCTTCAACTTCATCTCAGTCAAAGCCTTAGGCGTTGCGACAGGGGCTGCGATTCTTTCCGCAGTCGGTCTCGCACAGATTGGAGAATTCTCCTTCATCCTTGGTTCAACCGGTCTTGCCTCCGGCATCCTGACTGAGGAGATTTACCAGATTTTCCTCGCTATCTCTATCGTGACTATGGCTGCAACGCCGTTCCTTGTCCAGCTTGCGCCGAAGATTGTCAACAAATACTTCGCACCGAAGGTGGAGGAAGAGGAGAAGCAGGATCTCGAGGCTGACCATGAAATTATCGTCGGATACGGTCTTGCCGGTCAGTATGTGGCAAAGGCGTTAAAGCGGATGGAGATTCCCTATATCATCCTGGAGCTGAACGCAGAAACCGTTTCCCGCGAGCGTGCCCGCGGAGAAAATATCATCTATGGAGATGCGAGCCGCGAGGCTGTGCTTGAGTTTGCGGAGATTCGAACCGCTAAAACAATCGTTATCACCATCCCGCATATGGATGCAGTGAAAGGAATCATCACTGCCGCCCGCCGCATGAACCCGCAGATTTCCATCATTACCCGCTCGAAGTTCATCTCCGAGACCGCTGAGCTGTACCACCTGGGAGCGGATGAAGTGATTGTGGACGAGCGTGAGTCTGCAATTCAGATCTTCCGCCGTATCTTAATGAGCAAGAACATGCCGGTGCAGGATATCGAGCAGTTCAGCAAGGAAATCAGAACCGAGCTGTACAATAAATATATCGAAGTTCCGCAGAAGACGAGCATCCCTGACAGAGACCGCACCACAATTCTTGATTCCCTGCGTGTCCGTGCCAAGCAGGCTGATGACCGCTTATCGTCTGAGATGGCAAAGGTCGAGCAGGTCAGAGTTGAGGAAGGTTCTGTCGTCTGCGGCAGGAAGCTCTGCGAAATCCACCTCAGAGCAAATTATGGAATCTCGGTTCTTGCGGTCAAACGCCACGGAGAAGCAGATGCGGTTGTGTCTCCGGACGGAGAAACGATTCTGCTGAGCGGCGATACCGTTGTGGTAATTGGTGAGGGGCGGTCTCTTGGAAAGATGCTTCCGCTCTTTATCTGCGACGGCGAGACCTGCTGCGAGCTTCCGGCACCAAAGGAAAACCAGAACCCTGCGGCTTAACCTCCGCATCATTTCTCTTTTTCTTCCATCATTCTGCTGGTTTTTGTCCAATATCTTTATCCGTTCGTGCAGGATATCTTCTATCATGAAGATACGAACACTTGTCTCGGTGTTTCTGCTGCTTGTCGGTCTTGCCCTTCTCTTTGTTCCGGCTCTTGCAGACAACAGCGGAAGTGATGTCCCCGGAGTAGAACCGGGAGACCCTATCCCCGGACAGCCCATTACACCGCAAGCTCCTCTTCCTCCGTCACCGGATTATACCCGTATCAGCGGATTGATTCTGACTGTTTCCGGCGCTTTGCTGATGGTAATTAATTTTGCCCGTTCGGCACTATCCGTCAATCCGGATTCGCGGGCAATGCAGATTCAGACATATATCACCGAGCATCCCGGATGCGGCGAATCTGATTTGGTAAAATATCTTGGATACTCGCGGGGTTCAACGGCACACCAGATACAAAAACTGATTCGCAATAATCGGATACGGGAAGTTTCGTACCGCAGTACTATCCGCTACTATCCGGCAGGAGTTCCGGAAACAGAAACAGACCTTCTTTCTGCGGCATCTGCAAAGGAAAAGCCCGCGGCAATCATAAAAGCTTTGGGCGGCGGTCCGCTGACGCTGTCTGCGCTTTCCAAAGAAACCGGGTATTCTCTCTCCTCGCTTCGCTGGCATCTTACCCGCCTGGAAGAGGATGGAGTGATTTCTGCAGAGAAGAAAGGAAAGAATGTTTGGTATTTCCTCCGCAAATGATTCTGCTGGTTCCTGTCCAATCTTTTTATATCCTGCCGCGGTGAATATCTGGTATGAAAAAACTCCTCATCCTCGCGGCAGTTCTGATTGTCTGTGCCGCCGGATTTCTGATTTTTGCCGGAATAAACGGTTTCTGGCAGACACCGGAGGAAGAAACGGAGTATCCGTATCCCATATCTTTTCTGAAAATCGATGCAGTCGAGACTCCAAATGATTCCTACCGTATCATCGCACTGACTGAATCTGACCTGGAAGAGTATCCGGTTCTCATCGCGGCGCTTGAAAACGGCGACACCTATCTGAATATCCATCCGGAAGGAGACATGACCGCAGAGGAATATTATGCAATAGATTCCTTCGAGTGGGAATCGTACATCTCCTATAAGGGCTCACTCTATCATATTGCGCTCGGACCTATCGGACTTGCCCCGCCGGTTCCGTAAGTATCCTTAGGGAAAATGCCCAATTTTTTTATATCTTCCTGAGGTCAATACCCTCATATGAACAAACTGCCTGTCATTTCCCTGATTCTGGCGGTCTTTGGTATCGGGATACTGCTCTTTGTCGGACTTTCCGGTATCGGAGCGCCGCAGCCGACGTCCTTTGTCATTGTTAATGCGGCATCGGATTTCGATGAATCCATCCCCACTGCAGTTCTGACAGATAATGACAGAGAGAGATTCCCCGTACTTTTCCATGCGATTGAAAACGGAATTACCCATATCGATGTGTATTATCCTGATGTACCGCAAGGCGGTATGCCGGAGCGGGAATACTATGCAATCTCTGACCTCTATGATTATACAGGGACTGTTTTCTACACCGGACCGGGATATATTGTATATGAAGGTGACCTGTTCCTGATTCATATTGGGGACATCGCGGGAAAAAGCGGATTTGAAGAAAGTATTGCAAACTTCCTCCGGTTTGCTTCCAAGGCACTGATTTTCGCAGGTATTGTCCTCTTCGCCTTAGGCTTTGTCCGCTCGCTTAGTTCCACTGCACCAAAATCCCGTGCTATGCAGATTCAAACCTGTATCGAAGAACATCCCGGATGCAGTGAAGCAGATATTGTAAGAAACACCGGCTACTCAAGAAACTC
>JAGARL010000054.1 GCA_017622255.1 Methanocorpusculum sp. | reverse complement strand
GTCCGCCTGCTGTATGCCGAGGCTCTCGCAAACGCGGGCGAGACCGAAGCCGCCCAGAGCGAATATGCGGCGATTCTCAAAAACGGCTCGGACAATGCCGGCGCATTCCTGGCATACGCTGACCTGCTCTCTCGAAACGGCGACTATGCCCGCGCAGAGACTGCATACTCCCGCATAATTGCCGCGTCTCCGAGAAACGAGCGTGCCTATCTTGAGCGTGCGGCAAATGCGGTAAAGATTGGAAACCCGCAGGCAATCCTTTCTGCCCTCAAGGATGCCGCAGCCGTCAATCCGAAAAACTCTTCGGTTCTTGCCGGCGTTGCCTATCTCTATGCACTCTCCGGACATCCGAACGAGGCGCTTTCCTTCTTCGACAAAGCAGAAAGTGCGGGATGTAAAGATGCCGACCTCTACTGTGCCAGAGCGTTTATCTACCTCTCGCAGAACCGCTTTGATATGAGCGACAAAGCGGCGACTGAAGCCTTAAAGCGCCGTCCGGAGAACAGAACCGCCCTTCGTCTGAAAGCTAAATCCTTAGAAGGCCTTGGAGACTTCGAGGGGGCAGTTTCTTACTACAACAGAATGCTTGCCGCAGAGGAGTTCTACGAGGGCGCAGACATCCCCTATCCGGCGGCGGAAGAGAAGAAGCCCGAGCCGAAGAAAACCTACAGCGAGGATGAATACGGCTACGGCGAGCGCCGTGAAAAGAGCGGATACCGCGACATGATTATCAACTAAGTATGCAGATTCAGATTCTTTGCATTGGAAAAATCAAGGATGCCTGGATAGCCTCCGGTATCGCCGAGTTTGAAAAGCGCCTTCGTCCCTATGCCAAGGTGTTTGTAACCGAACTCGCCGAAGTCAGAATCCCGGACAATGCCTCAGCCACTGAGGAGCAGCGCGTAAAGGAAAAGGAAGGCGAGCTTCTTCTTTCAAACATCAAAAGCGGTTTTGTTCCGGTAGCGCTCGACCCGAGAGCACCGCTTATCTCAAGCGAGGACCTCGCAAAATCCGTCGGGGATGCAAAAATCGAAGGCGCAAACCTCTGCTTTATCATCGGCGGTCCCCTGGGACTTTCTCCGGCGCTTCTTTCTTCCGTGCCCAAAAAAGTCTCGTTTTCAAAGATGACCTTTACGCATACTATGTGCCGTCTGATTCTCTTTGAGCAGATTTACCGCGCGTTTCGGATTGTCAGCGGCGAGCCGTATCATAAATAATTCCGCAGGGATTTTTTTCCCTGTGTGCCTCTTTTCCGAGGGATTAAAAATATAAAGTATTTTGTCAAAACTCTAATTATGAATCTGGTATACTCCGGTAAAACCAAGGATGTCTTCGCACTGGAAGACGGTAACTATCTGTTAAAGTTTAAAGATGACTGTACCGGAGCAGACGGTGTTTTTGACCCGGGAATGAATACTGTCGGTCTGAAGATTGACGGTGCCGGAAGGGCAGGTCTTCGCCTTACCCAGTACTTCTTCGAGATTTTAAACGAGAAGGGCATCAAGACGCACTATGTCAGTGCAGACATTGAAAACGCAACCATGACCGTCAAGCCGGCAAAGACCTTCGGCAAGGGACTGGAAGTTATCTGCCGTTTCCGTGCTGTCGGCAGTTTCTACCGCAGATACGGCGACTACTGCGAGGAAGGCATGCCGCTTCCGGCATTCGTCGAGACCACCTTCAAAGACGATGCAAGAGAAGACCCGCCGGTAACCAAGGATGCTTTAGTTGCTCTCGGCGTCATGTCCGAGGATGACTACGAGAACTTAAAAGTTGCAACCCAGGAAATCGCCACCGTAATCAAGGACGAGCTTGCAAAGAAGGGCATCGAGCTTTATGATATCAAGTTCGAGTTCGGAAAAGTCGGCGACGAGGTCTATTTAATCGACGAAATCTCCGGCGGAAACATGCGTGCATTTAAAGACGGCAAACACATCATGCCGCTTGACTTATGCCGCATGGTCTTAGACGAATAAATACCTAAGACACCCCTATCTTTTTTCCGCAGATTTCTGCATATGTTTGTCTTGTGAAAATTATCAACAGGCTCTCCTGTCCAAAATTAAGATATTTCCACCTCGAGCCTTGCTGTTGCCGGTGCTTTTATTGTTGATGCGCTTGAGAAAAAAGATTGAGTATCTCCCCGCCTTATACTTTTTTTACTCTTTCAGACATTCCGCAATCCACTTCAGCGCATCGGGATGCCGCAGGAGATTTGCGTGCCGCACGGGAAATGCCCGAACCCGCGTGTTTTGCACGCTCAGCATGCCGCCCATCAGCGCAGAGAAGGTGGTGACCAGTCCGTCTCCGTTCTTTGTTTCAACCGGTGTCGGACTGCCGATGCCTTTTCGCAGGTCAAGGCTTCGCAGCGTGGTCTTTCCGTCTCCGATGCCGAAGAAACAGTTCTCCTTTTCCCGCAGGAGGGAAAGTCCTGTCTCAATCTCTTCCCGGAAGAGTCTGGCGTCTTTGTAGGTCTCCGGAATGAGGGCTGCAAAGAGTGCTTCCTGCTGTTCCCGGTTGAGGAGCTCTCCCTCGCGGGTAAGCGGGGACTCTTCCAGGTGGCGAACGGACGGCATCAGTTCCGCAAGCCCCGGGTATCCGGCAAGCATCTCCCGCGTGATACCGACCGTTTCTGCAATGGTATTCGGGACATCGCGGATGTCTCCGGTCAGAT
Organism: Methanocorpusculum sp.; assembly: GCA_017622255.1. Classification (GTDB taxonomy): domain Archaea; phylum Halobacteriota; class Methanomicrobia; order Methanomicrobiales; family Methanocorpusculaceae; genus Methanocorpusculum. The sequence goes on along the minus strand of JAGARL010000054.1, from coordinate 905 downwards.
AGATGCGGGCAACTTCGTATGACCCCTCAAACGGAACACCGAGCATCACCACGTTTCGCAGTGCATCTGCACCGTAGCGGGTAACATAGGAAGAGGTAACAAGCCCTCCCATGCTGTGGCAGACAATATTTACCTGCTCTGCACCGCCTGCGAGAAGCTGGTCAATCTGGACTTTCAGCGCATCAGCGGCTTCCCGGCAGGAACGGCGGAAGTCATAGGAAAAGAAGTACACGGGAGAATCCGGGTACGAGAGGCAGAGCCACTCTATCAGCAGGATATCCTGCTTCAACACGCCGTGCTCACGCTGCAGCGGGGTCTTTGTCTGTAAGTCAATGCCGTTGTTTTTTACGGAAAGCGGGGAGGAGATATCGAGTCTCCCGGTATCAGTGAGGACGGCGGCGGGGGAGAACCAGAGTTTTCTCCCGTCCTCGGGAAGATAGAGCTGGCTGCCCATAATCCCCGGGATATAGAGTATTGGTGTGCCGCGAGACATGAGAATAGATTATCTGCGGTTGGATAAAAGATTTCTTGAAGAGGTTGTGTTTTGAAAAAAAGAAGGGGTTAGTCGTAGAAGTCGTGGGACGGCTCACGGCGGAAGTTTCTTCTGTCTCCGCCTCTTCTGTCCCCGCCGCGACGGTCTCCGTCTCTTCTGTAGTTATTTCCGCCCTTGTTTCCGTAACTTCCGCGGTTATTATTGTACGGCTTTCTGTCACTGAATCCTCCGCGGTCGCCTCCGACTCTTATGTCGCGGCGGAAGTCATTTCCGTCACGCTCCGGTCTCGGGGTTGCAACGGAAATCTGCAGCTCCTTGCCGCGAATCGTTGCCCCTCCCATGACCTCTGCTACATGGTCTGCGTGTTCGAGCGGAACCTCGACAAAGGAGTAGTTACTGTAGAGATCGATTC
>JAGARL010000053.1 GCA_017622255.1 Methanocorpusculum sp. | reverse complement strand
CCGCAGGATACTCGTCTGCGTTCCTGCAGATGTTAGACGGCGTTGTAATTGCCTCGATTATTGTGCTGGTTGTGGCGATTATTCTCTCATGGACTGCCGGAAACGGCAAGTCCGCATAATCTATTTTTCACACGCCTGATTCACAAATACTTTGACATCAACTTCAGTCAGGTCTGAGAAATTATCGAAGAAGATATCCCAAAACTCTACGAACTTCTTTTAAAATTTTAAAAAGAGAAGGGAAGAGCCTTAGTGCTCTTCTCTGACCATTTCGATACACTTCTTCGGACACTCGTTGGAGCAGATACCGCATCCCTTGCAGTATACTAAATCAATCTCCATGGTATCCTGATCAATGACTGCGTCCGGGCAGTACATTGCACAGATTCCGCAGCGGTTGCATGCCTCGCGGTTTACAACCGGGCGGAAGGTTCTCCATGAACCGGTTAAGCCCATGGCTGCCTCTTTGGGCGTGCTGATAGTAATCTTCGGCATCATGCGGTGACCTCCTCGAATGCTTTCTCTGCAACCTCAATGTTTCTGACATCGGCAAAGGTTTCTTCGATTGCCTTCTTTCCGGACTCGTGAGTGAAGAGACCAAGCTTTGCAAGTGCACCGATAACCGGGGTGTTTAAGATCGGGCTTCCTGCAACAACAAGGTTCTTGGAAAGAGCAATTCCGGTTAAGTCTGCCTTGTACACTTTGTACTGCGGCGGGAACTCGATGTCTTCGTGAGTGTTGATGAAGATAGAACCTCCTTCCTTTAAGCCGTCTAAGACATCGACCGTCTCCATGACAGTCGGGTCGAGGACAATAATCATGTCCGGCTTTCTAATCTGAGAGTAGATTCTGACCGGTGCATCATCGATTCTGACAAAGGAAACAATTGGTGCTCCGCGTCTCTCTGCTCCGTAGAACGGGCAGGCGGTTGCAAACTTTCCGTCCTTGACAGCAGCGGATGCCATCATGCGGGCAGCAGTAACTCCTCCCTGACCGCCTCTTGAGTGAATGCGAATCTCGTACATTACTGCTCCTCCTCCGGAATACCGAACCAGAACTCGGTTCCAATCTTTCTCGAGCGGACAAACTCAGCCATATCCTCGAAGGTGACTTCCTGACCGCCGAGACCGGCGATTACGCGGGCAATCTTTGCTTCCGGATAGCGTGCCTGGATTTCTCCTGCGAGAACGCCGCCGAATCCAAAGGAATAATCACGGTCAATGACAACAAGCTCTTTTCCGGCGATGTTTAACTCCGGGAACGGTCTAAGCCAGCGGATGCGCATAACGCCTGCCTTGACTCCCTCTTCGCGTAAGAGGTCGGCTGCGACTTCTGCTTCCTTACCCATGGTTCCCATCGCGACGATGACAACATCTGCATCCTCACAGCGGTACTCTTCAACTGGTGCATAGCTTCTGCCGAAACGCTTTGCAAACTCTGCTTCGGTTTCTGCGATAACTTCGCGTGCGGCACGCATGGACTTTTCCATATCAAATCTGAACTGATAGTGGACGTTTGCCGGACTCATAGCGCCGTATCCGTGCGGGTCGTTGACGTCAATTGCATGCGGCAGGTGGATTGGCGGGATGAAATCTCCCGGCTCGGTCATCTCGAACGGCTGCATGATGTGGGACAGTAAGAATCCATCCATATTGATCATGACGGGTAGGAGGACTCTGTTGTCTTCTGCGATGCGGAATGCCATTAAGGTTGCATCGTATGCTTCCTGAACAGTCGAGACGTAAATCTGCAGCCATCCGGTATCTCTCTGGGAAAGGGAGTCGGAGTGTTCTGCCCAGATGTTCCATCCCGGAGCGATAGTTCTGTTAACCTGTCCCATAACAATCGGGAGGCGTGCACCTGCTGCCCAGTGGAGCATTTCGTGCATGTATAACAGACCATGGGAACTGGTTGCAGTAAAGACGCGGACACCAGTGATGGATGCACCGATACAGGCGGTCATTGCGGAGTGCTCGGACTCAACCGGAATGTAGCGGGCAGTCATCTCGCCGCTTTCGACGTAGTCTGCGATTGCTTCGATAACTTCCGTCTGCGGGGTAATCGGGTATGCGGCAACAACGGTCGGCTGAGCCATCTTGACTGCGGCTGCGACTGCTTTGTTTCCGGTGGACATTACAAGTTTATCGCTCATGCGGTTTCCTCCTGAATTCTGACTTCAGCGGCAATCTTTTTGAGGTTCTTGTCAACGTTTGCCTGAATCTGGGCTGCGGTCTCTTCGTCAACCTTCTTGAATCTTCCCTGAGCTTTCAGGTAGTCGATTACCGGCATCGGCTTCTTCATAGCAGCTCTGGACGGTGCGCTGATGGTGAGTTTATCATATTCCTTCTCCCAGAGCACCCAGATTCCGCTCTTGACAGCCATCTTTCCAATCTCAACGGTCTTCTCAGACGGAGTTCTCCATCCCGGCGGGCATGGTGCTAAGATGTGGATGAACTTTGGTCCCGGAATGGATAATGCCTTCTTGACCTTGTTGTAGATGTCTGCCGGATAGGATGCGCAGGCGGTTGCCTGATACGGCAGGTTGTGTGCCTCGATAATTCTGTCGAGATCCTTCTTGACAACACGCTTTCCGTTCGGGGTGGTGGTAGTGATAGCACCAAGCGGGGTTGCTCCCGAGCGCTGCATTCCGGTATTTCCGTATGCTTCGTTGTCGTAGCAGATGTAGAGGAAGTCTTCTCCACGCTCAAGCGCTCCGGAGAGGGCCTGAATTCCGATATCTGCAGTTCCTCCGTCTCCGGCGTAGACGATAACGTTGGTCTTCTGTCCTTTTGCACGAAGTGCTTCGCTCATACCGGATGCACAGGCGGCAGCTGCGGCAAAGGCGATGTTATATACAGGCACAGTGTGGAGCATGTATGGGTACACACCCTGAATGACACTGTTACAGCAGGCAGGAATGACTAAGACAGTATCTTTTCCTGCTGCCTTTAAGATATAGCGGAGAGCTAAGAGTGAACCGCAGCCTGCACAGGTTGAGGGACACTTTAAGAGCATCTCTTCTTTCGGTATTTCCGTCATGAAATCAGTATTTATTTGTCACGAATTATAATGAGGCTTACTCTTTGATCTGGCAGGCAAGGGCGAATCCTTATTGCCGAAGATAGCGTACGCTGATATACGTTCATGAAAAACGTCCCCGCATCCGAAAAGAAAAATACCGACATATTATCAGCGGATGCGATAAAATCCCTCCTTCCAGAGGATTTTTCCGGAGACATCATTGTCCTTGAGACAACCGAATCCACCAATCTGGATGCCGCAAAAATTGTAAAGACAGTCCCGCATGGAACAACAATACTTGCAGACGCGCAGACCGCAGGAAGGGGACGCCTTGGACGAAGTTTCTTTGCACCATCCGGCGGCATCTACATGAGTGTGATTCTCCATCTGAATCTCGCATTTTCCGATGCAGTCCTTATCACCACTGCCGCTTCGGTTGCGGTCTGCAAAGCAGTTGAGGCAGTCTCTTCTGTGCGGCCGCAGATTAAGTGGGTGAATGATATCCTTGTTGACGGAAAAAAAGTCTGCGGCATCTCCTGCGAGGCAGTGTCTGCAGGAGAGACAATAGATGCCGTTATTCTTGGAATCGGCATCAACTTTTCCGCACAGGAGTTTCCAAAAGAACTGCAGGACACCGCAGGCGTGCTGTTTTCAAAACCCCCTATCTCCCGCAATGTGCTGACTGCAGAGATTCTGAAAAATCTTCTCGCAGAGACAAGAGACCTTGCATCCCGGAAGTTCATCGAGGACTATCGGATGCGTTCAGCAGTTATCGGAAAACCGGTTCGCTACTTGGAAGCAGGCGTGTGGCATGAGGCAGATGCGGTTGGGATTAATGAAAACGGCGGGCTGATTGTTTTGGAAAATGGTCTCTCCAGGACGCTGGTATCCGGAGAAGTGACGCTTCGGATACCGTAATCCTTCCCGCGTTTGCGGCAAAAAATGCCGCAACCAAAAACGAATATTCTGCCGCAAAGAAGAGATTAAAATAATTTCCTGCGTGAATTTTGCGGCAAAAACTGCTTCGTTCTCTACCTTTATCTGGACATGAGATAATCACTACTCATGGATTCCTTTGTTATCTTCGAAGACGCTCCGTCTGACGGAGTCTGGAAGGCAATGATTATCAAGGCTATCATCTTTGTTGTTCTTGGAATCTTCTGCCTTGCTTTCCCCTTCGCAGCACTGAATCTGAGTGCATATCTTCTTGCATTCTTCCTGCTTGTTATCTCAATCGCACTGATTTTCTCCGGATTTTCCGCATTCGGTTTCTTCAAAAGAAACTGGCTGGTGGTAATTCTCGGAATTATCGGCATCTGCCTTGCAATCTATTCCTTTATCAGCCCGGCATTTATGGCATCCTTTGCAGCGATTATTATCGGCCTTATGGCGATTATTGCCGGTATCGCAGATATCGTTCTCGCCTTCGGGCACGATATCTCGCTTGGCATGCGGATTTTAACGATTCTCCTTGGTATCGTTGAAGGAGCGGTCGGTATTATCTTCCTGATAAATCCAGGCCTTGGTGCAGAAGCACTGGTGCTTATTCTCGGAATCGGATTAATCGTAAATGCCGTACTTTCCCTTGCGGAAGCATATGTGGTGAAAAAAGACCTCAGCAGTTCTGCTGAATAATCATATAAGGGAGAATCCTCCCTCTATTTTATCCGGATTGTTATTCGCGTTTGTAAGTACTCTGCATCTCGGAAACTGCACGGTTTACCGATGCACACTTGGACTCAACAAGAGACAGGCGGTCACGCAGGGTTTCGTTCTGAATCTTGAGCGCATTGATTTCCTCAAGTGCTGCAGAAAACTTGCCGTCGATGACACTTTCAATACGCTGGAGCTGCTTGTGTGTTCCATATTCGATGATAATCTGACACACAGCATCGGTAATGCTGTCATCACCGCGTTCAACTTTAACCTGTTCGATAATATCCAGAACAGTTTTCGGAGCATAGAAGGTAACTCTCTGCTTTGTCGGGCTAAGGGTCTGTTCTTCCATGCACAATATATAAGCCGTTTGCATTTAACAGTGTTTTGAGACTTAAATAGCACTCAAAAATGCACATAATTACAAAATACTGTTAAATAATACACAATAAAACAACAAACCATGACCAAACCCACCATTTGTTGTGTTTATTGATGTTTTGTCACTAATGGCACACTGATGACGGCAGAACAGAAACAAACAAAAAAAAGAACCGGAGGAAATCCGGTTAGTGAATCTCGTGGATTACCATTCCGGAGAGGAGCTTTGGTTCAAACCAGGTAGATTTCGGCGGCATGATAAGACCTGCATCTGCCACGTCGATTACCTGCTGGGCAGTTACCGGCTGCATGATAAAGGCAGCAGAGAACTCGCCGCTGTCAACATCCTTGATAACATCCGCAAGCGGGACAATTCCGCCGACGAAGGAGATTCTCGGGTCTCCTCTCGGGTCAAAGATGGCAAGCATGTCATCTAAGACAAGGTTCTGGAGAACGGAGACGTCAAGTCTCTCGATTGCATCGGCATTCTCATCAGCCTTGCGGGTAAGTTCATACCAGTTGCTCTCAAGATAGAGGTGGATAACATGCATGTCCTCTCCTTTCTCGAGTGCCGGAACGGCGTTCTTCTTCACATCGACCTTCTTAATCTGCGTAACATCGAAGCGGAGACGTAAGTCGGATAAGAACTGATCTGCGTTCAGTCCGGCAAGGTCGCGGATTAAGCGGTGGTATCCGTAGATGGTAACCGAATCATGGGCGAAGAGCACACTCATGAAGCGTTCTGCATCCGGGGTTACGCGGTTTTCCGCAAGGCGTCTGTCATAGACATTTGCAGAGGACTTTGCACGGTGGTGACCGTCTGCGATGTAGAGGTTCGGGATTGCAGAGAACATCTCAGTAATCTTTGCGACCTCTTCTTCTGCATCTACGCGGTAGAGCTGGTGAAGGTTTCCGCCTTTGGAGGTGTACTCGCCAATCGGCTGTTTTGCATCAGCCATTGCCTTGAGTGTTGCTAAGACATCCCCCCCATCCTTGTAGAGAAGGAAGACCTGTCCGGTGTGGGCAGAGACCGCATCGATGTGGCGAGTTCTGTCCTCTTCCTTCTCATAGCGGGTAAGCTCGTGTTTCTTGATGGTGTCATCCTTGTACTCGGCAACGGATACGCAGGAGACAAGGCCGGTGAAGGTCTGACCGCCTAAGGTGATGCGGTAAATATAGTATGCATCCTTCTCGTCCTCGACAAAGAGTCCGTCTGCCTTGAACTTGGCAAACATCTCTTTGGCACGCTCGTAGATGGCATCATCATACGGGTCGGTGTCTAAGAGTTCGGCATCAGTTCTGATGACACGGAGAAGAGTATTTGGGTTCTCCGCAATTTCTGCGGCTGCTTCGTCGCGCTCAATGACATCGTACGGAACAGACGGAACCGTTTTGAATGCCTCATCAGACGGGTGAAGTCCCTTGAATGGATAGATGGTAACCATAGCTAATATAATTGTTTGGAGTTCAATAGTAAAATAGCAGATGGTAATTGTAAACGGAGTTGGCGGTACGCGGGCAGGATGCACTATCCGCAAAGCAACGTTAGAGGATATCCCGGATATCTACCGGATTGAACTTCTCTGTTTCCATGATCCCTGGGATTACAAGGCCATGATTGAGATGATGACGCTCTATCTCACCTCGTTTTACGTTGCAGAAGCAGACGGCAGAATTGTCGGATTCTCAGCCGGGGCTATCGAAGACACCGATGAGGAAAAATACGGGCATGTCTGTAATATCGCAGTAACACCGGAGATGCGGGGATTCGGCATCGGAAGACTGCTGCTTCGAAGAGTTGAGCGGGACTTTTTCCTCGAAGGATGCCGGGCATGCAGTCTGGAGGTTCGAAAAAGCAACACCAACGCTCACGGATTTTACGAACGCCTCGACTATGAGGATGTGTTAGTGTTCGGCGGCTACTATTCCGACGGCGAAGATGCTGTTGTAATGATGCGCTGGTTCTAAAAAAGAGAATATTATTCGCCGAGTCTGACTCCGCAGTTTCCGCAGAACTTCATATCGGCAGTGACTTCCGCTCCGCATTTCGGGCAGACTTTCTCAGCTATCGGTCCTTTTACTTCGGCAATCTCTGCTTCCTTTGCAAGGATTTTTTCCTGCACATCCATGAGTTTGACACCGGTATCGCCAAAGGTTTCGACTCCGGATTCTGCAACACAAAGGCGTCCAATCTCTGCATAGAGTTCGGTCTCTGCACGCTTTAAGTCGTTTAATTCAGACTGGATCTGTGCAGCTTTTACATTTTTCTTGACGCCGTCCATCTCTGTCTTTGCGGTTGCTTTTAAATCATCGAAGAATCCCATGGGAAATTATATGGAAAACATCCGTTAAGATGTTTGTGATGCAAGAAAATTCAGAAAAAGAAAGGCCAAGGCCGGGGGTCGAACCCGGGTCTAAAGAT
>JAGARL010000052.1 GCA_017622255.1 Methanocorpusculum sp. | reverse complement strand
TCGAAGGCCTCTGCCGGGAAGCGGCAATGTCTGCCCTTCGCCGCGGGGCTGACAGCGTCTCTGCCGAGGACTTCGCCAAAGCAAAGACTTCTGTTCATCCGACCATGAATCCGCGGGTTCGCGAATATTATGACGGAATCCGCCAGCGGTTCAAGGGCGGACTGCCCAAGGAAGTCCAGAACTTTATCGAGTATCAGTAAGAGACCGCCAGCTCCTACTGAAACCCTTTTTTGTGTTGCAGACCAAATAGATACACTATGTTAGGTCCCCGCAACGACTATAACTCCCAGATAGAGTATCTCTATCACAAGTCCCTTATCTTAGAGACTCCGTCCGAGATGGACCCGGTTCTCTACTTCTACTGGATGGACGCAGTAGCCCACCTTGACTATACCTTAGCGGCCCTTGCCCACAGTGTGGACTCCATCAAATGCGCCATGACCGGAGAATATCTCCGCTACCGCGTTGATGTCAAAAAGACCGGAGACTATGCCCTCTTCCCGCAGTTCATGGTCTGGCTTCGCGACAACCACCGCGAAGAGTTCGAGAACACCCCGATTATCTGGCAGCTCGAATACGACCCGGACGAGGATGCCGGATATGTCGGTTTCCGCATCGTCCTTGACCGCAGCTCCAAACTGCCGCTTCCGCCGCAGTTCTTCCGCGACATGACCGATGACCTCTTCGCCCAGAGTCTGCTCCGCAGTCTCTATCCGGAAGGAAAGCTTGGAAAACTGTTTGCCGAATTTAAGAAAGGAAACTAAATGATGAATACCGCACAGCTCTGCTCGGAAATGGTGAAAATCAAGACGGAAAATCCGCCGGGTGACACCCGTGACTGTGCAGAGTTTGCCGGTGCGTTTCTGGAAAGCATCGGAATTCCTGTCTCCTACACCACAGGCTCTGCCGGACAGACGAATGTCTATTCCAAAAACCAGTCCGGAGCGCTTCTGCTTCTGGGCCACATTAATGTTGTCCCGGCGATTGCTGACGGCTGGGAGTATCCGCCGTACTCCGGCGAGATTGACGAGACCTATGTCCACGGCCGCGGCGCAACAGACATGAAAGGCGGCTGTGCCGCCCTTCTCTCTGCGCTTGCAGAGACGCAGGACCGCGGTCTGGAAGCTCCGGTTTCTGTTGCCCTCGTCTGCGATGAGGAAGGCGGCGGAAAGTGGGGGACGCGGCATCTCCTGGCAGAGAAGATTCTCCATCCGTCGGACTGCTTAATTGCCGAGCCGACGCCGGCGCACGCTCCCTGTATCGGACAGAAGGGTGTTCTTCGCTATACGGTTGATTTTACCGGAGAGCCGGGACACTCTTCGCTCTATCCGCAGTTTGGAACGAGCGCTGTTATGCAGGCGGCGGATTTTCTTGCCTGGATTTCCACACTGCATAAGCGCGATTATCCGCAGACGCCGCAGATGGATGCGATTATCCGGCATTCCTGTGATGTTGCGCAGGAGATTTACGGCGGGGATTTCTCCGCGGTTTTCCGAAAAGTTGCCTATAATCCGGGGCTGATTGAAGGCGGCGAGCGGGAGAATATTGTTGCCCAGCGCTGCCGTCTGCTGATGGATATGCGGCTTCCGTGGGGTGTGTCTCATGCGGAGATGCAGTCGGAAATCGAACTGCATCTGCCGCTTACTGCCTCCCTTACGGTGAAAACGGCGGCTGACGCGTCTATGACCGACCTGGATTCGTTTTTGGTCAAAACGGTCTGTGGGTGTGTGGGGGACGCGTACGGCATTTCCTGTTCTCCGATGGTGCAGTGGGCAGCATCCGATGCCCGCGCTCTGCGTCTTGCCGGTTTCCGCGCCATTGAGTACGGTCCTGGAGAACTGCAGACGATGCACGGCATCAATGAGCGGGTGAGAATTGACCAGCTGAATACGGCGGCGGGAATTTATGCCGCAGTTATTGAAAAATATGGAGAGAGAGTATGAGCAGACCAATTAAACCGCTTGCTTCGTGGAAGGGTCAGGATAGGTTCTTCGGCGAGGTGAAGTCAACGCTGACCGCGATTTTCTTATCCGGCGGCTGTTCGTGGAACAGATGCAGAATGTGCGGTTACAAAAATGACCGCGACTGCAGTCCGAGACCTGAGCTGATTGAGCATATGCAGGCGCAGGTGTCCTGGCTTGGTGAGAACTTCAAGCCGGAGGAGTATGAGCTTGGAAAAATCTTTACGTCCGGCAGTGTGTTCGACGAAAACGAGGTGCCGCTTGAGGTGCTGGATACGTTTGGTACGTTCTTTGCCGGAAAGCCGCTGGTTGCAGAGTCCCGCTGTGAGTATGTGACAGAAGAGGCGCTTGAGCGGCTGCTGTCGACGCTTGATACCGGGCAGGAGCACCCGCTGACCGTGGCTGTCGGCCTCGAGACGACAAACGATGCTATCCGCGAGAAGTCGATTGATAAGGGCAATACGTTTGCGGATTTCAAGCAAGCGGCAGAGATTGCGCACAAGGCAGGAGTGTCCATTAAGGCATATCTTATGATGAAGCCGCTGTTCTTAACGGAGCGCGAGGCTTTGGAGGATATGCAGAAGTCGATTGCGGAGGTGACGCCCTATGCGGATATGATTTCGATGAACCTCTGTACGGTGCAGGGCAAGACTGAGCTTGAGCAGTACTGGCAGCGCGGTTCTTTCCGTCCGCCGTATCTGTGGTCGGCAGTGAAGGTTCTTCTGGATGCGGATGTGTTTGTTTCCTGCGATCCGGTTGGCGGAGGATTTACCCGCGGCCCGCACAACGGGGCAAAGCAGGTGGAAGGCTGTCTGGATAAGGAGATTGTGTCTGCAATTAATGAGTACTCGCTTTCCGGGGACAAGGCGGTACTGCAGGCAGTCTGGGATGCAGGGGAGAACTGCCGCGAGGAGTGGGAGTTCGTTTTGGAGAATGAGACTTCCTGGAATATGCCGCTGACGCGGTAAGGGATGGAAAATCCTGTTCTTTTTTTTGCTGAAACTGTTTTTGTATCTTTTATGGATGCGTTTGTTTGGGGAAAATAGCAGGGGATTTGTTTTTGTTTCGGATTTTTATTTGTGTGAGAAATCCTATCTAAGAAGAATGTTGGTCGTAATGTCTATTAACTGTGTTGCTATTTTGTGCATTATACGGTGATTTATGTGATTGGGTTTCCTGTTTGGCTTTGAATAGATTTGGAAAAAAAAGGCAATCCACGAATCAACGCGATTCGTTAGAGATTCGCGCTGATTCGTGGATAACTCTTTTCGAGTAAGAATGGATACAAATTGCACCCATTCCGCGCGGGGCTGAAAATCTTCTATTTTTGCAGGATTTATCTGCTACCTCCCGTAACTTCAATTCACCAGAGTATTTTTGACCGTAAATGTTGGCAAAATGCTTCAATTTTAAATCCAATCCACCACGCTTCGCGAATCCTTCTTAGATAGGATTGCAATTGCCTATCTGTCCACACTGTTTCATCGCGATGCTTTGTGGATCTTCAAATTGCGAAACGTAAAGAGGTCAAAAATGACAATGAAAACAAAGAAAACACTTCAGCACATTGCAGCTGTTGCGGTTGTTCTTCTGACGCTCTGTCTGGTGTTTGCTGCACCGGTCAGTGCAGAGGTAACGTGGACTATGGTCGATGGTGTTAATACCACCATCGTTTCTGATGTAACAGGTCTTGTTGCTGCATTAGCAGATGTTGAAGATACTGATACTCCAATTGGAGATTATGTAATTAATCTGGCCAGTGGAACTTATGAGTTATCTACAGTTGTTGAGGGAACTACTTACAACTACCTCATGATTTCTCAAACTGCAAATAAGAATGTTACCTTATCTGGAGCTGGTGTTGATGTGACCATTATCAAGGGTGAATTTGCGATAAATGGCCAGCGTCGTATCAACACTCCTGAAACTCTT
>JAGARL010000051.1 GCA_017622255.1 Methanocorpusculum sp. | reverse complement strand
TCGCGGAGGAATTTCTGGAAGTCCACTGCGGCTTCGTGTGAGTAAAAGGTGATTTTCTCTTCGAGTGTCATTCTAAGTAGATAGTTAGTTTCGCATAAGGGATATACCTACCTCTCAGTCGGTTAAATGTATATCCGGCTTTGGCAAATATTTCTGTATGTGCGGAATCGCCGGGACATCCGATACAATACTTGCAGCACCTGTTCTCTATCATCTTCTCCATGCGCTTCAGCATCGCGGTCAGGAGAGTGCGGGAATATTTGTCTGGGACGGAACTTCGGTACAGAAGCAGAAAGGATACGGGCTGGTGTCGGAAGTGTTCAGTGATGCCGACCTCAAGCGGTTTACCGGAACGGTTGGTATCGGGCATGTCCGGTATCCGACAACCGGCGGCTCGAAGCCGGAAAATATCCAGCCGTTTCATTTCCTCTTCCGCGGGCATTCTTTATCGGTGGTACATAACGGAAATCTGGTAAACACTGAGGCTTTGCGGGATGAGTATGCAGGCCGCGGCGTTACCTTCTCCTCAACCTCGGACACCGAGGTTATCGGAACGGTTCTCGCCGGAGAGCTGGTGAAGGGGAAAAGTCCGGAGGATGCAGTACTCTTTGCACTGCAGAAACTCTCTGGTTCATACTCGGTTATCTGTATGCTTGACGGACAGCTTTTCGGATTCCGCGACCCGCTTGGCATAAAGCCGTTCTGCATGGGAAAAACAAAGACAGGGGGATACATCCTTGCCTCGGAAAGCGCCGCACTTGACGCTGTCGGGGCGGAGCTTCTGCGGGATGTGCGTCCGGGAGAGTTTGTCTTAGTCGGCACAGACGGCATCGTCTCATCACAGTTGGTGAAGGCGGAATCTCCTGCGCACTGTATCTTCGAGTACATCTATTTTGCCCGCCCCGATTCGATTCTCGACGGGGTGTCAGTATATGATGTCCGCAGAAAGACCGGGGAGATTCTCGCCCGGGAATCGTCTGCCGATGCGGAAATGGTATCCCCTGTCCCGGATTCCGGGACTGCTTCCGCGGTTGGATTTGCAAAACAAAGCGGCATCCCGTTTCGGGAAGCCCTCATCAAAAACCGCTATACGGGCAGAACCTTTATTCTCCCCAGTCAGGAGAAGCGTGAGCTTGGCGTCCGCATGAAACTGAATCCGATTCGCTCTCACGTACAAAACCGCTCGGTGATTCTGGTGGATGACAGTATTGTCCGCGGCACCACTGCGAAACGGATTTTGTCTCTGGTTCGTGATTTTGGCGCAGAGGAGATTCATCTGCGGATAGCATCCCCTCCGGTAATTGCTCCCTGTTATCTGGGAACGGATTTCCCGACCAGAGAGGAGCTTATCTCTTCTGCAAAGACGGTTGATGAAGTCCGTGATATCATCGGCGCGTCAACACTTGCCCATGTATCGCTGTCTGGTTTGGTGGAGGCGTCAGGTCTTCCAAAAGAGTATCTCTGTCTTGGATGCCTCACCGGAGTGTATCCGTTAGAGATTGCAGGAGAAGTTTGCGAAAAGAAAAAAATGTGTGTTTACCGTAGATAGTACGGGACGAACTTCTTGTGAGCGGTGATAATGGTTTTGCTGTTTGCATTAATCGTTATCACATAGTCCTCCGACTCTGCATACCAGTTTTTCCCGATTCTGGTAACAGCACCTTCGGAATTTTTTATTCTGTCTTTACACCATGACATCACATCGGCTGTTTCCAGCTGCAGGTTTCTTCTGATTCTTTCGCTTCCCTGCTCAGTGATATGTAAACGCTCTAATTGAGAAAGTAATTCGTTTTTCGCCGTCATAATAGAACCCTTCTGTGTACGGCTGCCTGATTGAGACATTCTGCTGCCTGTATCTTTGGCAGCAATACGGGGAGAGAATACTTCCTCTGTTGTTCTAAATTCTGAAAACTGCTGTGATATATGTGAAGGATAACACATCTCCGGGGTGTTTGGAGGGGGGAGATTTATCATTTCTGTGTTACGCACTAACATATATCATTTTATCTATATACTCTCTGTTACTATTTATTTTTTATCCGCTTATTGTGTTTTTACGGGGTAATTTTTTGACAGCGGGTTAAATTATTATGTAATTGTGATAAATCATATTCCGGCACATTCAAACACCACAGAACGGATGGCAGGTTGGTTTCGGCGTGGTGTTTTTCCGCGTTTGGGGTTTTCCTGTTTTTCGTTTTTCTTTCTGTTTCATGTGCAGTACAGGTGAACGATTATGGTTCTTGATACTGGTGCAACGGCCTGGGTTCTGATTTCAGCTGCATTGGTATTGCTGATGGTTCCCGCTGTAGGCCTTTTCTACGGAGGAATGGTAAGACGGAAGAATGTTATCTCAACGATGATGCTTTCTTTCGTTTCTCTTGCTCTTGGTAGTGTTCAGTGGATTATTATCGGCTACACGCTGGCGTTTGGCGGCGATGTTGCAGGGCTGATTGGTTCACTGGAGTTTTTCGGACTCAGCGGTATTCCGTTTGACGGGGTGACGAATGGGATTCCAGATATCCTGTTTGTCTGTTTCCAGATGATGTTTGCCTGTCTGGCCCTTGCGATTCTGACGTCCGGTCTGGTC
>JAGARL010000050.1 GCA_017622255.1 Methanocorpusculum sp. | reverse complement strand
TACCATTTTCTCCGGAATGCCCATCTCAAGGCCTGCTTTGCGGACCTCGTCTTTGAACAGGTCGCGCAGCGGCTCGATAATCTCTTTGAAATCAACATAGTCTGGAAGTCCGCCTACATTGTGGTGGGACTTGATGACTGCCGCATTTCCTGGTCCTGACTCGATGACATCCGGATAGATAGTTCCCTGGACAAGGAAATCCACCGCACCAATCTTCTTGGCCTCCTCTTCGAAGACACGGATGAACTCCTCACCGATAATCTTTCTCTTGCGTTCCGGATCGGTAACGCCGGCGAGCTTGGATAAGAAACGCTCTTCTGCATCCACGCGGATTAAGTTGATGTCGAACTGTTTTCTGAAAACTTCTTCGACCTCATCGCCTTCGTTCTTGCGAAGCAGACCGTGGTCAACGAAGATACAGGTAAGCTGTTTTCCAACTGCCTTGTGAACGAGAACTGCCGCAACCGACGAATCAACGCCGCCGGATAACGCACAGAGAACCTTCTTGTCGCCGATCTTTTCCTTCAGCTCGGCAATGGTGTCTGCAACGAAAGAGGACATCTTCCACTCGCCCTTGCATCCGCAGACGTTGTAGAGGAAGTTTGCAATCATCTTCGTTCCTTCCGGCGTGTGCATAACCTCCGGGTGGAACTGGACGCAGTAGATTCCCTTCTCCGGATTCTCCATAGCGGCGACCGGGCAGACCGGGCTTTCTGCAATAACCGAGAATCCTGCCGGAAGGTCGGCGATTCTGTCGGTGTGGCTCATCCAGCAGGTGGTGGTCTCCGGAACGCCCTCGAAAATCTTCGACGGCTTGACCGAAATCTCGGTTCTGCCGTACTCGCGAGTATCTGCGGAGGTAACTGTTCCGCCGAGCGTGTAGGCAGTGAGCTGTGCGCCGTAGCAGATGCCAAGCACCGGAATACCAAGCTCAAAGATGCCGGCATCCACGTGCGGGGCGTTTTCGGCATACACACTTGCCGGTCCTCCGGTGAAGATGATACCGGAGTAGTTTCCTGCTTTAATCTCGTCAAGGGAGACGGTGCACGGCTTTACCTCGCAGAAGACATTTGCTTCGCGGACACGGCGGGCAATTAACTGATTGTACTGGCCGCCGAAATCAAGAACAAGAATTGACTCCATCTTACTCTTTCCTCTGGCTGTCGCGGCATGCGGCAACGAATCCGACAAACGGTGCGGATGTTCTGGTTGGTCTGGAGCGGAACTCCGGGTGGAACTGGGTTGCAACAAAGTACGGGTGGTTGTCGAGCTCTAAGGCCTCCATTCTGCGGCCGTTTCTGCCGACGAACTTCATGCCCTTTGCCTCAATCTCGTCGATGTAGGCAGGGTTAACCTCGTATCGGTGGCGGTGGCGCTCGGTAACCTCGGTTGCACCGTAGAGCTCTGCTAAGCGGCTGCCCTCTGCAATAGAGACCTTGAAGTCTCCAAGGCGCATGGTGCCGCCTAAGTCCTCGACGCCTTCCTGCTCTGGGAGGAGTGCAATGGCGTGAGTTCCCGCACCCATCTCTTCGCTGGTTGCGTCCTTGTATCCGACAACGTTTCTCATGAACTCGATAACACAAAGCTGGAATCCAAGGCAGATACCAAAGAGCGGTTTGTTGTTCTCGCGGGCAAAGCGGATGGCGTTAATCATACCTTCAACACCGCGGTTGCCGAATCCGCCCGGAATGAGGATACCGTCAAGGTCACGCAGGTCGTCTTCGGTGTACTGCTCGGCATCGAGCCAGTGAACATCGACCTCGGTCGAGAGCTTGCGGCCGGCGTGTTTTAATGCCTCTTTAATGGAGATGTAAACATCTTCGACACCGTACTTGGTGATGATACCGACAGAAACGCGGCTGGTGTACTCACGGGAAACAACCGAGTACCAGCTGTTGTCTGCCTCTCCCGGCTCTAAGCGCAGGAGTTTTAAGAGAACGTCCGCCATGCCTTCCTTCTCGAGCTCGAGCGGGACAAGGTAGGTATCAGGAGCAGTTCTTGCGCTGATGACCGAGGCTGCGTCAACATCACAGAACGAGGCAATCTTTCTCTTGGTGGAAGGGGAAATTGGGTAGGAGCTTCTGCCGACGATGATGTCTGCTTCCAGACCTAACTCGCGCAGGGCTTTAACCGAGTGCTGGGTTGGTTTGGTCTTTAAGTCTCCCATGGTGTCAGCCGGAAGGAGGGTAACGTGAACAAGGGCGAAGTCGCCGTTTCCGTACTCCCAGTGCATCTGGCGCACGGCTTCAAGGAACGGCATACTCTCGATATCGCCGACGGTTCCTCCGACTTCAACGATACAGATTTCTGCGTGGTTGCCTTCTTTGTCAGTCCAGGTCTCGGCTGCTCTCTTGATTCTGTCCTTAATCTCGTCGGTGATGTGCGGGATAATCTGGACAGTGGCTCCCAGGTAGTCGCCGTGGCGTTCCTTGGTGATGACGGACTGATAGATTTTTCCGGTGGTTAAGTTGTGGTCGGAGGTGAGTTCGATGTCTAAGAAACGCTCGTAGTTTCCTAAATCAAGGTCGGACTCGCCGCCGTCCTTTAAGACGAATACCTCACCATGCTGGGCAGGGTTCATGAGTCCTGCGTCGATGTTGAGGTACGGGTCGATTTTTACGCTCGTTACGTGGTATCCTCTGTTGATGAGGATGCGGCCAATGGATGCGGCGGTAATGCCTTTTCCAAGTCCGCTCATTACTCCTCCGGTAACTACGACATATTTCATTTGTGTTTCCCCTTCATGAAATGAATAGTACTACTATGTTTGTCGCGTTTCGTATTAAGGATAGGGGACTCGAAAGCAGGAGAAAAAGAGGAGAGGTCAGATGCCGGCAGGTCTTCTTCTGCCGAGGAGATAGAGCACAGCGCCAAGCAGCGCGCTCACAAAGGCAAACAGCAGAAACATGGCGGCATACTCTCCTGCTCCAAGGAAGGACAGCACCAGTGGGCTTACAAAGGAGTTGGAGAAGAGTGCAAGGAAGGTGGATACCGTAATACCTCCCATATAACGTCCGAGAACCGCCGGCGGAGTAATCTTTGAGACCCAGGCAGTACCGTTGGGCATGGCAAGTCCCATGCCGAAGCCGAGAAGAATAAGACCGGCGGTCAGCAGGACCAGGTTTTCGGAGATGCCGATGAGAAACAGGCCTGCCGCTTCCATGAGGAAAATCAGCCCGCCGATAGAAAGCGGGGTAAAGCGGCGTGAGAAGCGCCAGAACAGGAATCCGGAAACCGCAGACGAGAGGCCGAAGATGCCGAGCAGAAGGCCGACCCAGAACGGAGACACCGCGAAGACAAAGCCGCCCATGTAGTACGAGAGGTTGACGGCAACCAGATACATGAAGAGCGCTGGAAGAAACACCAGGGAATAGATTCCCGCGTAGCGAAGCGGCGACGGCACAGAGACCGGGCATGCGGCCTTTTCCGCGCAGGAACGCGGCGGCTCTTTCAGGCAGAGGAGAACAAACGGCAAAGCAGCAAGCCCTAAGAGATAGACCAGGAATGCCGCATGCCAGCCGAATGCGGCAAGCGCTCCGCAAAGCGTCTGCAGAATCAGAACACCGATACCGTTGGAAACGCCCAGGTATCCCAGATACCGCGTGCGCTCTTCGCCTTCGTAGTACTCGGAGATAAGAGCACTTGCCATGGGGAGGATACCGGAGATGCTGACGCCGAGCAGAAGACGCATACCGATGATTGCATAGATATTGTCCAGGAAGAATCCGGAGACACCGGAGAGCGCAAAGACCAGAAGCGAGAGGGCGAGGATTTTTACTCTGCCGATTTTATCAGAAAGTGCGCCGATAAAAAATCCGGCGGCGGCGGTTGCAAGCGGCGGCAGGGTTAACACGAGGCTGACCACATACTCCGGACCAAGGCCTGCGTCCTTCATTAAATCAAGAACCGGAGAGACCGCGGCCGTTCCAAGAAGTGAGGGCATAGCTGCGGCAAGAAGTACCAGCAGCGTAAAACGGGTGGGGGTGAAGGATGCCATCAGTATTTCTTATAATAGGTCTGGTGCATCTGCCAGAAGGGGTTCATGGTGCGCCGTCCGGGAGAGTACTCCCAGGAGTATTTGATAGCGCCGGTTACAAACTTCTTTGCCTCCAAAACGGCATCAAAGATGCCGTATCCAAGCGCGATGTAGGAGGCGATAGCCGATGCATAACAGCATCCCGAGCCGTGGATGTCAGCGTATGGGAGGACTTCGTCTTCAACCAGCGTCATGCCGTTTCTATCCATATAGACATCAACCCCGCGGCGGAAGTGGGCATGGCCTCCTTTGACGACAACAGCTTTTGCGCCGGCATCCAGGAACCATTCGGCGGCCCGCTCCATGCTTTTGGCATCGGTGATGGAGATGCCGGAGAGGTACTCTGCTTCCAGCAGATTCGGGGTGGTGACATCTGAGCGCGGAAGCATCAGGGAGATGACCGCCTCTTCGCCTTCTTCGTCTAAGAGCCGGGCGCGGCTGGTCGATACCATCACCGGGTCGACGACAAGCGGAGTCTCTTTCGGGATTGCCGCGGCGGCGGCCGCTACAGTCTCCGCATTCATGAGCATGCCGGTCTTGTAGCAGCCAATGGCAAACTCCTCTTCGAGGGCTGCAACCTGGTCGGCGATAAAGGTTGGAGGAACACCCTGGACGGCAGAGACCTTGTGTCCATTCTGGGCGGTAAGAGCGGCAACAACGCTCATTCCCCAGACACCGCAGGCGGTCATGGTCTTCAAATCAACCTGAAGTCCCGCGCCAGCAGAGGAATCCGAGCCGGCAACCGAGACCGCAAAGGCCATATCTTTCATTGTGTATTTGTTGCATGTGAGAGGTTAAAATATAACCGACGGGGTGCTTTGGCGTTGGGTGTATGCCTGGGTGTGTAGGAGCGTATTTCCTACACACTCAAACGGAAAACGCATAAATTGCCCCTACAAAGTCCGGCATACACCCAACGCAAACGCACCCCCGGACAGATTACTTTATCTCATCTCCGGACATAGTCTATGTACTATGGATGTCGAAGGCTTTGTCCGCCGGAGCATGAAAAAGGAACTTCCGGAGGAAGAAATTCAGAAACGCCTTGCCGAACGGATTCTGGATATCAAAGATATTGACCCGGTGTATGCAGACGAGCTGAGCCGTGCCGTAATCGAGGAGGTAAAAATCACCTCGGGCCTTACAGGTGACCTGTTCATCTACGAGCCGGCAGGAGTAACGATGGGAGAGTTCGGCGTCGGCTCCCGCGGTTCCGGAGACTTTTACGCACACCGGAAAATCGCCCATGTGATTGGAAACACCACCGCAGACGTCGGTGTTGACCAGATGGATGACGGCGGTGTCGTCAAAGCCGGCGACCAGTATGTAATAACAACCGTAGACGGCATGCACTCGCGGCTTTCCGACTTCCCGTTCCTTGCCGGATTCCATGCAGCCCGTGCGACGCTTCGCGACGTCTATGTGATGGGGGCAACGCCGGTCGGTCTCATCTCCGACGTGCACATCGCAGACGACGGTGATGTGGCAAAACTCTTCGACTACACCGCCGGAATCACCACCGTCTCCGACGCGCTGGGTGTCCCCTTAATCGCCGGCTCGACCCTGCGTATCGGCGGCGACATGGTAATTGGCGACCGGATGACCGGATGCGTCGGCGTGGTAGGCGTTGCATCCCACGTTACCGCACGGAGCGCGACTGCTCCAGGCGATGTTCTGCTCATGACCGAAGGTTGCGGCGGCGGTACTATCTGCACCGCGGCACTCTACTCCGGAAACGCGGACGTGGTGGATGAGACCATCAACCTCCACTTCCTCAAAGCCTGTGACCGCTTAATCCACTCCGACGTCTTCTGTCACATCCACTCCATGACCGATGTCACCAACGGCGGTCTCCGGGGCGACGTGCATGAAATCGCCGATACCGCCGGATGCACCGTAGTCGTTGAGGACGAACCGCTGCGCGGACTGGTGGCGCCAAAGGTCCTGGAACTGTTAGACAAACTCGGCATCGACTATCTCGGCGTATCACTGGATGCCCTGCTCGTGATTGCCCCGCCTGAGTATGCGGATGAAATCATCCGCGTGGTGGGTGAAGCAGGCGTCCGGATGGAGAGAATCGGCTACGTCCGCGAAGGCGAAGGCGTTGCCCGCCTGGTAAAAGACGGCGTGGAAGACGCCTTCACCCCTAAATTCCGCGAAGCTCCCTACACCCCGCTCAAGAAGGTGGTGGACCGCGAAGGCCGCGACTTCGAGGAGATGAAAAAGGGAATCGACCGGGCTGCAGACGCCGCAAAGGCAAAGAAAGCGAGAATCTTACAGCGGCTGAATGCGGAGTAATCATGCCGACCATAAACTGTGATTTACATATCCACTCCAATGCATCCGCCGACGGACACTGCCCGGTGGAAAAGATTCTCGAGACCGCAAAGGCCCGCGGTCTGGATGCGGTTGCCATCACCGACCATGACACAACCGCCGGTGCCGTGCGGGCACTCAGTCTGCAGACCGGAGTTCTCGTAATTCCGGGAATCGAGGTCTCGACAAAAGACGGGCATGTCTTAGTCCTTGGAACAACCAAAGAGTACGAACCGGGAAAGCCCGCACGCGAAACCATCGCTGAAGCAAAAGCGGACGGCTGTGTCACCATCATTCCGCATCCGTACCACTATTTCCGCCACGCAGTCGGCCTGCGCGACCGAAAGGCACTGCTGGAAGCAGACGCGGTTGAGGCATACAACAGCCGCTACTACATCGGAACGGCCAACAGCAAGGCGGCAAGAATCGCCCGCAGGTACAAAAAGCCGATTACCGCCGGTTCGGATGCGCATGACTGCGAGTATGTGGGATTCGGGGAAAACCTGATTGAGGCGGAAGAGCGAAGCGTTGAAGCCATCCTTGCCGCACTCAAAGCCGGAAAAATTACCGCCCGCTGTACCAAAACGCCGGTCTCAACCTATCTCCGCCAGTCGAAGAACAATGTCAAACGGAAAATCCGCCGGCAGCTTGCACGGCTGTCCCGAACCAGAGCCCCATGAAGCTGGCAGTTGTTGTCGGATACTTCGGGCAGGACTTTGCCGGCTCCCAGTTCCAGCCGGATAAACGGACAGTGGAAGGGGAGTTCATCAAGGCAGGCATCTCTTGCGGAGCGTGGCAGGATGCCAAGGCGGCATCCTTCCGTACGGCAGGAAGGACTGACAAGGGTGTTTCTGCCCGCCGGCAGATTATCTCGGTGACGCCGGAGAATCCAAAGAAGTTCATCGAGTCGATGAACTTCCACCTCCCGCCGGACATCTGGTGTGTGGAGTATGCGGAAGTTGCAGAGGACTTCTATCCCCGTTATGCCGCCGGAATCCGGACCTACCGGTACCTCTTCCCATACCCGTTAGATATCGGGCAGATGAACCGTGCGGCAGAATCACTTGTGGGCGTGCATGATTTCAGCGGCTTTTCCAAGATGGAGCCGGGACGTGACCCTGTCCGGACCGTAACGGCGGCGAAGGTGTTTGCCGGAGAGAACGGGCTTCCGGTCTTTGAGGTCTCGGCAAAGAGTTTTCTCTGGAATATGGTTCGCGGCATGGCAGGCCTTTTAGAGGCGGTAGGCCTCGGCCTTACTCCGCCGGAGACGGTTGCAGAACAGCTGGAATCGCACATCTGGCGGGTGCATCCGGCACCTGCCGGAGGGCTGATTCTCTGGGATGCAGAGCTGAATCTGGAATTTACGCCGATGCGGCAGAGAACGGCGGTCAAGCGGCAGCTTGCCGGCCGGGCAAAAGAGGCAAGAACCGCAGCCGCGGCGGCTGAGGCTCTGCTGGAATGCGGGGTTGATGCGTTTTTGAGAGATGATGCGGAGCGGAATTACGGTTCGTTTACCCGCTGAACGAGTTCCTTTCCGCGGGTAAATGCTTCCTCCACACTTTCCGGCCAGGCTTTGACCCCGCCGTGTTCATCCATTCCGGCAAAGAGGACATTTTCGGTGTAGGAGAAGCCGGCGTCATTGAAGAGAGCACGGACAACCGGGAATGCGGCATCGAACATAATAGGCAGTCCCTGGCCTGAGGTGGAGAGGAAGACGCCGATGTGATTTTTCAGGTGTTCCTCATCAAATACCAGGGTTTGTGTTTTGAACTTCTGTGCCCAGAGGAACTGTCCGCGATCGATGAATCCTTTCATCTCGGCGGTGACGGTCATGGAGTATATAGGTGAGGCAAGGACTAAGATGTCGCAGGCCATGACCTTCTCGAACACTTCGGTTAATGCGTCGGTTATGACACAGACGCCTTTTTTGTGGCAGGCGTTGCAGCCGAGGCAGTTTTTGAAGGTAAGAGAACTGAGGCGGATGGTTTCACAGGTCGCCCCTGCTTCTTCTGCCCCGCGGAGGAAGGCGTTGAGGACCGTTTCGGTGTTGCCGTTTCGGCGCGGACTTCCGTTCAGGGCGAGTATATGCGTCATTGGTATATATTCGGGTCTGCGGCGGGATATAATTATGGGATGGGGCGGAGAGGAGGAATTTGCCAAACCCCCAAAATACCCCTATTTTATCTGCAAAAAGTACATACCTCCGCAGAACAACCATACTCATATTGTGTCCTGCAGAGAAGATGCAGTCTCGGAAATTGTCTCCTTCCTCCTCATTCTCGGCGTAGTCGCCGCAGGAGTTGGAATCTATGCAGCCGTCGCAGAGCCGGAGATTTTCAAAGCCGAAGAACGGCAGCATCTGGAATCTGCCGCAGAGAGGTTCAGTTCTTTAAAATCCGACATCGACCGGCTCTGGGTTCTGGGAACACCCGGAGATTCCGGCAGTAAACTGCTCCCGCTGAGGGCGGCGGACCGCACATCTTCCGGAACGCTTTCTTTCGGGAAAGGAACACCGATTCGCTTCAGCCACCCTGGAGGAGAGAAAACAGCATCCCTTCTTCGCCTCGACTATACGTACCGCGCTTTCCAATACCGCATCATCTATGAAGGCGGAGCAGTATTTTCGGCAGGAGATATCCTGCTCCCGGCAGCAGCCGGAGAGACAAAAGCAGTTCTTATCTGCACGGACCAGACAGATGACGTAATTCTTGCAAACACCCCGGCCGCCGTCACCTATATGTTCCAGAAAACAGAGACCTTCAGCGGCATTGAAAATCTGCAGATTGCAGAGTCCCCGTACTCCGGATACTGGCAGGATACTTTGGCCGGGAGTGAGACGGTAACGCTTGTCTACTGCACACTGTTCGCGGAGGCAGTACCATGAAGCAGGACGCGGGCCTTTCTGAGATTACCGGCTTCCTGCTCATTCTTACCCTGGTTATTCTCTGTGCGGCAGTCTTTACCGCGTCCGCACTCCCGGAGATTCTCGAAGCAGAGGAGAGAAAACAGAACGAAGAACTGCTTTTCCGCTTCGCATCCATGCAGGAGGAGATGGACAGCCTCGCGCTGGCAGAGGAAAGAGGATATACCGGAAAAGAAGAGCTTGAAGAACTCTTTTCGGGAAAGGTGCACCTCTCCCTCACCTATGGAAAAGAACTGGCATACGGAAGTGCGGTGTTTCGGGAAGCAGTGATTACCTATGCAGGAGAAGATACGGAGCTTACCCTCGGAAACGGCGGAGTGAAAAAGAACGGAAAACAGATTCTCCCGTCATCCTACTGTCTGGCAGTGAATCCGAATCAGACACGGGAACAGCGGGAGATTACCGGACCGTTTCATATCGAATACACCTGGCAGGAGACAATATCTGCCGGCGGCAGAACCTATCAGGTGTTCCACGTGAGGTTTGCATGAAACAAAACCGCGATGCCGGAACATCCTCTGCGGCAGCATTTCTGATGATTCTGGCAGTGCTTCTCGTCAGCGCAGGAGTTTTTGCCGCGGCCGTTCTCCCGGCAGAAGAGACACGGGAAGCAGAACGACAGGCGGATGCAGCAAAAACCACCCTCAGTGAGACCGTATTTCTCATGCGGGGAGCAGCAGACGCAGCAGAAACCCGCGGTCTGGAATTTTCCGTACTGCTCCCGAAAGGAACCCTGACCGCGGAGTCACACGGATACCTGCAGATTGAAGGGCGGAGCATTCCCCTTTGCAGTGTTTGTCTGGAAGCAGGCAAAACAACACAGGGAATTTCTGCCGGCGGCATCTGGCGAAAGGACGGAGAGGATTTCGCCTGGATTCTGTATCCAAAAACCGCATATGAAAACGGCGTTCTCATCATGGAACAGTTCACCCTCTCCGGAAATCCGGCATATGGCTCTACCGCAGGAATCCCGTTTTCCTTCTGCAGTACCGGATACCGCACGCAGACGGTTTCCAAAAACCCGGTAACCCTGACCGTAATCTCCGAGGATTCCGGCGTGAGAAATCTCTGGAAAACCTTCTTCCGGGAAACCGGGTTTTTGTATGCGGATACAATACAGACAAAAATCACAGCTAAACAGGACAGAGTAAGTGCTGAGTATTCAGTCAAAACCGGAAGCCTTTCCCTGGAAGTACGGGAAGCATCCTTCACCATATCGGCAGGTGAACTATGAAAAAAGATACGGCAGTCTCGGAGGTGGTTGGAACAATTCTGCTCTTCTGTCTGGTGGTAACCGCCGCAGGAATTTTTGCACTTTTTGCCGCAGACATCGTCAATGAGCAGGCAGAAACCATTCCCTCGGTATCCATTCAGGAGTCTGCATCCCAGTTTTATCTGTATCATGCAGGAGGCGATATACTCCGGAAATCCGACATCCGCATTTACTCCCAAAGCACAGACATTACAGAGAAAACAAGAATCAACGGAGAACCCTGGGAATTCTGGAAAACCGGAGACTTGCTGTATCTCTCGGTACTTTATCCAGCAGATACGATTACTGTTGTCGGAAGAACATCAGCCGGGCGGGAAGTATTACTCTTTGAAGGGCTGAGACAATAAAGAATTTACGAAAAGAAGAAAGAACTTTTGAAAAGGAAATTTTGCGGGGATTCCCGCATCAATTTCATTTTTAGTTCTCGAGAACAATCTCGATGCTGATATCTTTTGGAACCTGAATGCGCATCAGCTGACGGAGTGCACGCTCATCTGCGTCAAGGTCGATGAGTCTCTTGTGAACTCTCATCTGCCAGCGGTCCCAGGTTGCCGTACCTTCTCCATCCGGAGATTTTCTGATTGGGACAACGAGTCTCTTGGTCGGCAGCGGGATAGGTCCAGCCATATTTACACCGGTACGCTCTGCAATCTCACGGATACGGCTGCAAACCGTCTCCACTTTCTCATAATCTGTTCCCGTAAGGCGTATTCTGGCTTTCTGCATTATATATTCACCCAAAAAAATTCGTGTGTTGATGAGATTATCTCATCTGCTTTGCCTTGATTGCGAGAACAAGACCTGCTGCGACAGTCATACCCATATCACGGACTGCGAATCTTCCGAGCTGTGGGAATTCCTTTGCAGTCTCGATAACGAGCGGGCGGGTCGGAGTGATGGTACAGATTGCTGCATCGCCAGCCTTAAGGAATGCCGGGTTCTCTTCCTTGACCTGTCCAGAGCGTGGGTCGAGCTTCTTGTTGAGCTCAGTGAACATACATGCGGTCTGGGAAGTGTGGCAGTGGAAGACCGGAGTGTATCCGACGGAAAGGACGGACGGGTGCTGAAGGACAACGACCTGTGCGGTGAATTCCTCTGCAACTGTTGGCGGGTGCTCGACCGGACCACAGACATCTCCGCGGCGGACGTCGTTCTTTGCGATACCACGGACGTTGAAACCAACGTTGTCTCCCGGAATTGCCTCTGGGAATTCTTCGTGGTGCATTTCGATGGACTTAACTTCACCGGTAACGTTTGCCGGCATGAAGGAGACCTTCTGACCCTTCTTGAGGATACCAGTCTCGACACGTCCTACTGGGACAGTTCCAACACCAGAGATGGTGTAAACGTCCTGGATCGGAAGTCTGAGGGACTTGTCAGTCGGCATGTCCGGCTGCTTGAAGTTGTCGAGTGCTGCAAGGAGAGTGGTTCCCTTGTACCATGGGGTGTTTGCGGATGCTTCCTTGATGTTGTCGCCGACGAATGCGGAAATTGGGATGAACGGAGTCTCGGATGGCTTGAAACCAACGGACATGATGAGCTTGGACATCTTTTCCTTTGCTTCGTTGAACTTCTCTTCGGAGTACTGAACAGCGTCCATCTTGTTGATTGCGACGATGATCTGGTTGATACCGAGAGTCTTGGAAAGGAAGACGTGCTCTTTGGTCTGCTCCATCGGGCCTTCAGTTCCGGAAACGACGATGATTGCTGCATCAGCCTGGGATGCACCAGTGATCATGTTCTTAACGAAGTCACGGTGACCTGGACAGTCTACGACGGTAAAATTGTACTTCGGAGTTTCGAACTTCTTGTGTGCAATATCGATAGTGATACCGCGCTCACGTTCCTCCTTGAGGGAGTCCATTACCCATGCAAACTCAAAAGAGCCCTTACCCTTGGATTCTGCTTCTTTCTTGTAGGAATCAAGAACGTGCTGTGCAACGACACCGGTCTCGAAAAGGATACGACCGACAGTCGTGGACTTACCGTGGTCAATGTGACCGATAACGGCAAGGTTCATGTGTGGCTTGTCTGCTGCCATAGTAATGTTTCTCCACTTTGACTCATTGAAGGGGTACGGATACTTCCGCATTGCCAGCTTCAACACGAGTGTCTATTAGTAGGACGTTAGATGATATAAAGGTATCCCAGGATTCGGGAGGGATATCCGGTGAAAAAAGAGAGAGGTGAGAGGGTGTGTTTAGAGTCCGAGCGATTTAATGACGTTAATCGTCTCAATAGCGCTGACTGCGGCTTCGAATCCTTTGTTTCCTACTTTGGATCCCGCGCGCTCGATAGCCTGCTCTAAGTTGTCGCAGGTTAAA
Organism: Methanocorpusculum sp.; assembly: GCA_017622255.1. Lineage (GTDB taxonomy): Archaea > Halobacteriota > Methanomicrobia > Methanomicrobiales > Methanocorpusculaceae > Methanocorpusculum. Next base: position 7,739 of record JAGARL010000050.1, on the reverse strand, counting down.
ACACCGAACATGATTGGAACACCGGTCTTTAAGGAGACGGCGGCGATTCCTTTGGTTACTTCGTTTGCCACGTATTCATAGTGGTCGGTAGAGCCGCGAATGACCGCACCCAGACAGAGGACGGCATCGTATTTTCCGGACTGTGCCATCTTGGATGCAACAAGCGGGATTTCAAATGCCCCGGGCACCCAGGCGAGGTCGACGTTTTCGTCTTTTACGTTGTGGCGCCGAAGCGCATCATCTGCTCCGCCAATGAGTTTGGATACGATAAATTCGTTAAAGCGGCTGGCAACGATTCCGATTTTAATGTCCCCGGGGACTAATTTTCCTTCGTAAATGTTCATTTTGTTTTCTCCTTTATGCGTGTGTTCTGCGGTATTCCTGAATCGCGGCTATAGTGGTAAAGACCAGGCCCATCTTCTGTGCAAGTTCGATGAGTTCGGGAGTTCGCATCATGTCTCCGCTGTCTGCCATGATTTCACAGCAGAGTCCGGCAGGCTCTAAGCCGGCAATTTTGAGTAAGTCAACGGTGGCCTCGGTGTGTCCGTCACGCTCGAGAACGCCGCCGGCTTTTGCCCGCAGCGGGAACATGTGTCCCGGGCGTCTGAAGTCTTCCGGAACGGAGGTCTTTGAGACGACCGCACGGGCAGTGATGCCGCGCTCGATTGCAGAGATTCCGGTTCTGGTGTCTTTGTGGTCGATAGAGACAGTGAATGCCGTCTCGTGGTTGTCGGTGTTTTTGGCGACCATTGGGGGGAGGTCGAGACGGTCGGCGATTTCTGCTGACATCGGCATGCAGATTAAGCCTTTTCCAATGCTTGCCATGATGTTGACATTTTCTGTTGTGGCAAACTCTGCCGCACAGATGAAGTCTCCTTCGTTTTCGCGGGATTCGTCATCTGTTACGATGATGAGTTCTCCGCGGCGAAGTGCTGCTGCGGCTTCTTCTACGGTGTTGAACTGAAACATCTAAAATCCTCTCTCTCGTAAGTATTCTTCTGTTATGCTGAAGGAGGAGCGCTTTTCCTCCCTTCTTCCGACAAATTTTGCAACATATTTTCCAATGACATCCGTTTCCAGATTGACAATCTCGCCCTTCTTTCTCTCAAGAAGGGTGGTCTCTTTTCCCGTGTGCGGGATGACCGAGACGGTGAAGCTGTCGCGGTCAACGGAGGCGACTGTCAGGCTGATGCCGTCAACAGCAACCGAGCCTTTTTCGATGATTCCTTCCATCTGTTCTGTGGAACAGGTAAAGCGGATGATGACGGCGTTGTCATCTTTTCTGATGTCAGAGACTTTGGCAGTCCCGTCGATGTGGCCTGTTACAATGTGTCCGCCGAACCGTCCGGAAGCAGACATTGCCCGCTCAAGGTTTACGTGCGATCCGGCTGACAGGAGAGACAGGGAGGTGCGGTCAAGCGTTTCGGGTGTTGCGTCGGTACTGAATACGTTTCCGCCAAATTCAGTGACGGTCAGGCAGATGCCGTTTACCGCAATGCTGTCTCCGAGTTTCATGTCGGAGAAGATTTCCTTTCCCTGAATCCTGAGGGTGGCGGAGCGTGAACCGCGGCGGATGGAGACGATGCTTCCAACCTCCTCAACAATACTGGTAAACACTTCAGCAACCACCCTGTTTTGTCATAGGTACTTATTTGTGGTGTGCGTATTAATAGATTCTTATTTGAGTATGTACTAAAAAGTGGATAGTATCATTTCAGCAAACAGAAATACGGACCAAGCCCGCATTCCTCCTCATGGGTTTTGACATATACCCAGCCCTGTTCAAAGTTAGTGATGTAGATATCCCACCCATCATGCTTAGACAATTCAGCAGATGTAACTTTTCCGGTTGTTTTTACAATCTCCATTACAAGTCCATCTTTAGAGTAGTACCCATCAGTAAAGTACAGAGCTTCATCATATTGAAGTGAATCGAAAACTTTTTGGGCTTCGTCTTTTTTCAGACAGGAAACCATTTCATAGGAAAAGATGTGCCAGAGCAGATTTCCCGGCGTTCTGACATGTGCATTCAGCAGTTCTTCAGAAACGTTTCCTGCAAAAACAGAAAGCCACCTCTCCGCAATTTTTTCTGCAGAATCCATGCTGAAATATTTCGCAGACAAGGAAATAGTGCTTGTGGTAAAAAAGAGAATTGCCAGCTGCCGCTTTCTGCGGTTGCAGAAAACCCGCCCGAAAGAAATTAGGAAATCAGCCCGACAAACGGACTGATAATAAAGTGCCAGAGATTCGTAAATCCGGTGACCAGAATATTTGTCATCATCTCAAGGTCAACTCCCAATACCGGGCCGAGGAAGAGGAAGAAGCCGACGGTGGCGACAGATGCTCCGATGTTCGATGCCGCCGCGACCAGAAGAATCCGGAAAAGCGGTACTGAAAGCATCTCTGAGATACTTTCCGCACTGCCGATTTTCTTGAAATCCTTTGCAGTCGGCGGCCGCATCTTTGCTTCCACAAGAGCCGCAAACCAGCCGCAGGCAAGGAACGGATTTAATGAAGTCATCCACGCAAGAGCCGCAGACACCGCGGCAGACAGCGGATGACCGCGGACAAGAAGCGTTGCTGCTCCGGCAAGAATTCCATGCAGAACAACCCAGAAGATGATTGCCCAGATAAGCAGGTCAGTAGCGCCCGAGAAGGCGATTGCGAGAATAATCACCGCAAACATCACGAGGAATACGCCGCCGATAATCTTTCCCCACGGATACTTCTTTGGAAGCGTCGTCAGCTCCTTCATGGAGGGAAGCGTTTCCGGATGCTCGCGGTAGCGCGTAATTCCCGGCACATGTCCCGCACCGCAGACAATAACCGCCCGTTCAAACGAACTGTGTTCCAGAGACACCACACCATGGGCGAGGTATGCGTCGCGTTCATCAATTAACGCATGTGCTCCGGCAGGCGAGAACTCATGAAACTCCTTGAGTGCCGCATCAATCATATTCTGATTGGTAAGAGAATCTACCGTTACCGCATCAAGCTCATCCGTCTCATCATCCTTTCCGGAAACGGAACGGAGCAGAACCCAGATAAGCTTCACCTTCTCGGTGAACTTCATGTTCCCCCAGAACCGGGCAAGCGTGATATTGATATCACGGTCAATGAGCATGAGGCGGATTCCGCGCTCTTCTGCAAGGCGGATTGCCTCCTTCATCTCCGCGCCCGGTTCAACACCGACATTTAAGCCGATTTTTCGCTGAACGTAGGCAAGGAGCCACTGGACAATCATGACCATGAAGTTGCCGGATAAGATACTCTTTACCTCCGGCGCTTTGGAATCCTCCTCGCGGACAATGCCGGATGCGGCGTCTGCCTCCTCCTGCATCTGCTTTTTGAGCGTCGCAAACCGTCCCTTATCGAGCTCTATCGCGATAACATCCGGATTTACCGCATCCACTGTATCGCGGACTTCCGCAACGCTTTTCTGGGAAACATGGGCGGTGCCCACAATGTGTATTTCTGTCATATCGTATTCTGGCGATGTATGCCCCTGCTGTCGATAACTACCGTTGAACCTGAGACAATACTATGCTTTTGATATTGCTTTTCCGTTGCAGAGAACTCTTTGTCCTCGGCATCACGCCGTAAGAGCAGAGCGTCTGCCGTCTCTTCCGCATCAGCAGAGTCTCCGCACCCGACCGCCGGACACTCCGAGATGATGAGTTCATCCCCGTCCAGCATAAACGGATACGTCCGGCAGATGTGCGGGCGGGAGGCATAGACCGTGCAGCGGTTATCCCTGAGGAAGAGACAGTTTCCGTCAGCCCCGCGCTTGAGAACCCAGCCGAAGGTAATCTTTGTTCCATCCGGATACTCCATCCAGTCCGGATAGGGTTCGGCGATTTCCGAAAAGGAAAGCGAGGTTTCCTGCATAAGTACCTCAACCTCATCCGGAGATACCATCACCTCATTATCCGCACCCGAACAGCATGCCCCGCAGAGTGTGCAGGTGAAGCATGCTTCCCGGATTTTTTTGGTCAGTTCGTCCTTCATTGATAGCGGTCTGCGTGTTCGCGAATGGCGGAGCGAATCTCCTCCGGCGTGAATCCTAAAACGCCTGCAAGAAACATGGCGCCGCCCGCACCGGTTCCTTCCTTGAGTTCTCCTTCCGCATAGCGGGCAAAGCCGGCATGGCCTAAAGACTCAAAGCCGGGGTCAACATAATAGACATCCGCTCCAACCGCGGCGGCAGTTTCGCGGAAGGTTGCCGTCTCATCATTATAGACATACGCGGTTGTGACAACGTCCGGCACAATGTTTCCCAGTGCCTGGATAAGCGCTGCGGCCGCAAGCATCTGCGTGCCGCCGGCAAGGAAGAGCTTGCCGCGGAAGCCCTCTGCAATTCCTGCCGCGACCGGAATCATGGGATCTCCTATCATAGAGACAATATCCAGCGGGTCGGTAACGCCTGCCTCCCGCACTTTAGCGACTGCCGCTTCCGCGAAGGTCTCCTTTAAGGCGACCGGATTTTCCTTCAGACAGCTGCTGACCTTTGCCCGGTAGCCAAGAGCCCGCAGAACACAGAGCGCCGTGGTTGTTCCTCCCGGCAGACACTCACCTAAGACCAGCATGTCATGACTCTGCGAAAGAAACTCGCCGATCCATCTGCCCTTCTCAAAGAGGTCACGCGCATGCGGCACCGCATTTCCATCCCGCGGATCTCCACCCATCTCTCCGCCGAGTGCAATGTGCGGAACTGCCGGCTGATGTTTGAGGCCTGCAGAAATTAACAGCGGCTTCATCCCGATTAAGTCCATCATCGAAAGCGTCAGAAGCGCCGGCGTCGGGCATCCGGTCGGCGTGTTCGGCGTCATATCCCCGGAAAGTTCACCGTTTATGATAAGTTCCGCATCTAACGGCGGGACAAACAGACTGCTTTCCGGATTCTCCCCGGCACCGGAAACGCCGGAATGGTGGATACCACAGAGTTTGCAAGAATGACGGCAAAGAGCGGCGACTCCGCTTCAAAGTTGACGCGTTCGGATAAGAAGGACATTGTTGGTAGTATATTTGCGATAAGGAAATATGAATTGTGCGTCACGAATCTCCCGAAATCAAGCAGAGTGGACTAATCCGCAAGCAGATTTGCCGAAATTAGAGTGGAAAAGGCAATAGCGAAAACCCAAGCCCTCCCTTTTATGACAGAGAAAAACCAACACTAATCCGCATGAAACCCGTCCTTGCCCTCCTGCAGTTTACCACCATCCTCCCCTTAGGCAAACCGGCAGACTTTGACGCCTTTGCGAAAAACAGCTGGCTCTACCCAATAGCAGGATATGTAACCGGATTTATCTCCGCAATCCCCGCAATCCTTGCCGCCGTCCTCGGATTCGACAACTCCCTGGTTGTTGCAGCGCTTACACTTGCAGTCTCCCTTTTCATCAGCGGAGGAAACCACTTCGACGGACTGCTGGACTTCGGCGACGGATTAATGGCGCACGGAAGCACCGAAAAACGCATCCGGGCAATGACGGACAGAACAACCGGCGCCGGCGCGCTTGCCCTGGGAATGATTACCCTTCTCATCACCTTCGCAGCCCTTGCCTCGCTTCCGGTAGAACTCATCGCTGCGGCAGTAATTACCGCTGAAGTCTGCGGAAAAATGATAATGGGACTCTTTTCAGCGCTTGGAAAACCGTTCCACGAAGGAATCCAGAGCTACATCTACGGGCTTTCGAAGAGAAGATTTGCCGTCTATACCATACTCCTTGCACTCCCGCTTCTCCTCTTCATCCCGGCAAAATTTTCCGGAATTGGAATACTTGCCGGAATCCTGACCTTTGCCGGACTTTGTCTGCTTGCAAAAAAGCTGTTCGGCGGGGTTAACGGAGATGTAACCGGCGCCGGAAATGAACTGGGAAAAATGATAGTGTGTCTCGTCTTCGCAGTCTTAGCGTCTGCGTGAGAGCGGAATATATCCCTGGTTGTTGTCGTCGCTGCACTCGATATCAGTAGAAGTCGGGTCTTCAACAGCGATGTTGAACATAACCATCCCTTCCATTAACTGCTGATCAAGCGAGTAGCCGCCTTTGGAGTTTCTCAGCGCCTGTGCGTACGGGTTTGGAGTTACTCTGCGGTTTACCCGGATTCCGGCACAGTGCGTGCAGAAGACACAGGTGCTGTGAACCGAGACCTCTTTTCCCTGACACATGACGGTAACCTTTCCGCTTGGTTTTCTATCGAAGGGTAATGATTTCATGTATCTTATGTTGTCAGTCTAAGATATAGAGGGTTTCTGTTGGATAAGGTCACCGGACGTAACAATACCCGAAATCGAACCGCACTCCTCGCGGAGAAGAGAACTTCTCCAGCAGATTTCAAGCTCTGTTCCGTCTGCACAGAGCACCGCCCCCTTGTGCGTGGATACAGAATCTCCGCGGGTAGAGGATACCATCTGCTGGAATGCCGCAAGGCGCGACTCGCGGACACGCTCCGGCACCAGTGTCTCGAACCAGTTTTTCCCGATTAACTCCTCTTCCGTGTAGCCGAGCATGTCTGCCCCGTGCCGGTTAATCAGCTCTATCGTGCCGTCGCGGGACACTGCCGCAAGGAAGACTCCGGCAACATCAATATATTTCCGCGTCCGGTCGCGCTCGCGAAGCAGTTCGTCCTGCACAAAACAGCGGGATGCGGCAGTACTTATCTGGAATGCGGCAGACTCCAGAATTCCCTGAAGTGCTGTGTCCGGACAGAGCGGGGAAGACGACCCAAGAACCACACAGGCAACAGTCTTTCCGCGGAAGACAACCGGCAGGAGAACAAGAGACTTTGCACCAATCATCAGCGGGATATCGCCTTCGGGGAAAAGTCCCATACGGTATTTGTCAAAGACCGCCGGCTCTCCTTTCCGGATGATTCTGTCCGGGATTGAGTCTGCATCAACAGCCGGGACAAAGCGCCCGCCTTCCTGCCGGAAGAGGATATAGTCATCAAAGATACTGCGCTGATAAACCGCCGCCGCCTCAAATCCGGAAATCTCCGGCAGATAGGAGAGAACCGGGTCCCAGATATCCTGGATTGCCACGACTCCTTCCAGCGCGGTTAAGAACTCGCGGATGGACTCCTGGCGTTTGCGGTCGCGGACGTCTTCGGTGATATCCTCGGCAATCAGAATCAGATACTCGCGGTCAACCGAGAGCGTCATGGGAATCATCTGCATGGAAAGATACTTCTGCTCGCCGCCGACGGTCAGCACCGTCTCTTTTACCCGCATGGTCTGGTGGAAGGAGACTGCGGTCTCAACAGTATCCAGCAGTTCATCTGCCCCCGTTTCCCGCAGGACATCCGGCAGTGCCTTCAGCCGGAACTCCTGCTTTCCCTTCTGCAGGAACGTCTCTGCGGCATGGTTTACATAGTAGAACTGGTGCGTGTTCAAGTCGCTTACGGTAATCAGCGCCGGGATGTTGTCGATTACCGCATCAAGGAAGGACTTCCAGCGCTTTGCTCCCTGCTGTGCCTGCCGCTGTTCTGAGACATCGCGAAGAGCACCGTTGTATCCAAGGAAGATGGATTCATCCTCCTCTAAGAGAACAGGCGTTCCGGTGAAGTCACAGTAGATTTTTCTGCCGTCTTTGGTCAGAAGCGGGAACTCGATTAAGGAAAATCCGTTGTCTTTGGAGACCTCGGACAAAAGCCCCCAGGCAAATCTGCTTCCGGCCCCGCTCGGCATGAAGTCAGAGAAGCGCTTTCCAATCATCTCCGACGGCTGATAGCCGGTAACGGAC
>JAGARL010000049.1 GCA_017622255.1 Methanocorpusculum sp. | reverse complement strand
CGCATCCATGGCTGACCTTTGTGTGTACGATGCGTTCGGTACTGCACACCGTTCCCAGCCGACCATCACCGGACTTCCATATGCCATGAAGACCGTTGCCGGTCTCTTAATGGAGAAAGAAGTCTCCATGCTCTCCAAGGTCTTTACCTCCGCACCAAAGCCGGTTACCTTTGTCCTCGGCGGTACCAAGGTTGATGATTCTATGGCTGTTGCTGGAAATGTTCTCGCCAACGGTACTGCCGACAAGGTTGTTATCATTGGTGTGGTTGCTAATGTCTTCTACCTCGCACAGGGAATTGACATCGGCGAGCCGTCAAAGAACCTTATCCACAACTTAGGCTACGACGGTGAGGTTGAGAAGGCACGCGAGATTCTTGCCAAGTACGGCGACAGAATCGTGCTTCCGGAGTTTGTCGCAGTCAAAGAAAACGGCGAGCGCCGCGAGTACTCCGTCAATGCTGTCCCGAAGGACTGCCCGATTTTAGATATGGGAACGGAATCCATCGGCGTTCTCTCCGATGAGTTAAAGCAGGCGGGAACTATCGTTATGAACGGTCCGGCAGGCGTCTTCGAAGACCCGGACTATGCCGCAGGAACATTCGACATTCTCCATGCTGCATCCCACGCAGAGTTTACCGTCTGCGGCGGAGGACACACGGCTGCAGTTATCGAACAGTTAGGTCTTGAGCCGAAATACTCTCACCTTTCCACCGGCGGCGGCGCATGCATTGAGTTCCTGACTGGAAAGAAACTTCCGGCAATTGCCGCGCTTGAAGAGAGCTGGGCGAAGTTCAGATAAAACAATCTCTTTTTTTAGAATCAGTTTTGGAAAAAAGAAGCCGGAGTTAATCCAGCAGAGTAATCTTTTTCTTCATACACTTCTCGCACGGAATATCCACCGGATACTCCCCGCACGAACAGGCAATACAGAGATCCTCTGCCGGAATGCCGACTGACTCAACCAGTTCTTCTGCTGAGATATATTCCAGAGTCGTTGCATGAATCGTCTCGCGGATTTCCTCAACCGAACGGTTCGTTGCAATCAGTTCCTCTCTGGTCGGGAGGTCAACACCGAAGTAGCACGGAGCAATAATCGGCGTGGAACCGATTCTCATATGAATCTCCTTTGCCCCGAACTCCTTTACCATATCGACGATATGGAGCGACGTCGTACCTCTCACAATACTGTCATCCACTAAGACAACCGACTTATCCTTAATGTGGCTTCTGACCGGATTTAACTTCATGCGGACCGCGTTCTCACGCTTCGACTGTCCCGGCATGATAAACGTGCGTCCCACATATCTGTTCTTCAGCAGACCCTCGATATACGGAATGCCGGACTCTGCCGAATATCCGGTAGCAAATGCAGTTCCGGAATCCGGAACCGGCGAGACCAGGTCTGCCTCAGTCGGGATTTTCCCTAAGCGTGCACCGATTCTTCTTCTTGCATCATATACTAACACTCCGTCGATAACCGAATCCGGCCGTGCCGTATAGACATACTCAAAGATACAGTGTGCCTTGTGTTCCGCTTTTGCAAACTGCACCGACTCAAAAGCCTCTTTGGTAAAGATAAGAAGCTCTCCTGCCTCCACATCGCGGATAAGCTCAGCTCCGGTGATGTCTAAGGCAACGCTCTCGGAAACAACCAGATATCCTCTCTCGGTCTTTCCGAAACAGAGCGGTTTGATGCCAAGCGGATCGCGGAATGCATAGAGTATTCCGTCCAGCGTTGCAACGCCCGTGTATGCTCCTTCCAGACGGTGGAGTGTGCGGACAAACGCATCGCGCGGGGATGCTCCGCCGATTAACTCATGGGCAATAATTGCCGCGATAATTTCTGCGTTCGATGTTGTTGAAAAGATATGTCCCTTCCCCTCGTACTCAGACCGAAGGCTCTCGCTGTTGATAAGCGATGCGGAAACAGACACGGATAAATGATGTCCCTGGAACGAAAAGTTCAGCGGCTGAATATTTTCATTCTTCCCGCGGGATGCTTTCTCGGTATAGAGAACCTGAGCAACGCCGCAGAATCCGGGAAGTGTACGTAATCTGTCTTCGGAAAAAACTTCGGAAAGCTGACCGGGTGCCTTATAGAGATAGGCCTTTTCCCCGTCAAAAGTAGAAATGCCTGCAGCCTCCTGACCTCTGTGCTGGAGGGCGTGCAGTGCATAATAAAGGGGGTATGAGACATCCTGCGTTTCGATGATGCCTGCGATACCGCTCATAATGTGACCTTTTTAATTGTCTCTTGCTTTTGTCGTCCAGTTGTACTTCCGCAGCTTGGAGCTCTTGCCGAATCCGCAGGAAGAGCAGACTCCGTGGCGTGCGTGGTAAGACATCTTACCGCAGCGGCGGCAGATAATGTGGGAGTGCTTGTTGCGCAGACCCATTGATGGTGTGCCTTTTGTCATTGGTTAGTTCACCTCGTATTATTTACTCAACAGTCGGAGAGATGTAGATAACATTGTCACCGCGCACAATTAACGTGCCGAGTCTGACAGTTCCGTTCTCTCCTTCTTCCTCAGCTTTGTCAAGAACCAGGTTCATGTGGACATCGTAGCCCTGAAGGACGCCGCGAATTTCTCGTCCGCCTTTCAGCGAAATGATGACGGGCTGGCGGTTCAAGACCTGATCTAAAATTTCCAGTGGTCGCTTTGTCATAAGGATTACCTTGGGTTTACTCTTGTCATAAGGAATCCCGACTGCCGTCATTCGCGGACGTCAGGATGCCGCATGAGACTTGGCTCATGGAAGAGTGCTTAATGTATTCGACGTACACAGAAATAAAGATACCGCCGCCTGGTATGAATCAGCTCTCCTCCTCTGTCTGACAGACGCCTTATTTACCCTGACAAAACCAATACTATAGAAATGACCGCATCGAAAATATTACTCTTAATCATCGACGGCGTAGGCGACCGCCCGTGTGCATGTTTCGGCGGAAAGACTCCGCTGCAGGCAGCAACCATCCCCAACCTTGACCGCCTCGCAGCGGAAGGTATCTGCGGAATTATGGATCCGGTAGCACCCGGCATCCGCGCAGGCTCTGATACTGCCCACTTAAGCCTCTTAGGCTACGAACCGCAGAAATACTATACCGGAAGAGGACCTCTCGAGGCTGCCGGTGTTGGAATCTCCATGAAGCCTGGAATGATTGGTTTCCGTGCAAACTACTCGACCGTAGATGACGAAGGCCTTGTCATCGACCGCAGAGCCGGAAGAATCGAAGACACCACCGAAATCTCCCGCGCAGTCAAAGAAGGCGTTGACTTATCCAAATACGGAGTAGCCATCGAGTTCGAGCCGGGAACAGGACACCGTGCCGCACTCGCT
>JAGARL010000048.1 GCA_017622255.1 Methanocorpusculum sp. | reverse complement strand
GTTTGCGGATTTCAAGCAAGCGGCAGAGATTGCGCACAAGGCAGGAGTGTCCATTAAGGCATATCTTATGATGAAGCCGCTGTTCTTAACGGAGCGCGAAGCTTTAGAGGATATGCAGAAGTCGATTGCGGAGGTGACGCCGTACGCTGATATGATTTCGATGAATCTCTGTACGGTGCAGGGCAAGACTGAGCTTGAGCAGTACTGGCAGCGCGGTTCTTTTAGACCGCCGTATCTGTGGTCGGCAGTAAAGGTTCTTCTGGATGCGGATGTGTTTGTTTCGTGCGATCCGGTTGGCGGCGGTTTTACCCGCGGCCCGCACAACGGGGCAAAGCAGGTGGAAGGCTGTCTGGATAAGGAGATTGTGTCTGCAATTAATGAGTATTCGCTTTCCGGGGACAAGGCGGTACTGCAGGCAGTCTGGGATGCGGGGGAGAACTGCCGCGAGGAGTGGGAGTTCGTTTTGGAGAATGAGACTTCCTGGAATATGCCGCTGACGCGGTAACTATTTCTTTTTTTTTACAGAAAATTAGTTTATAGTGGACGTTACGTCCGCAGAAACATTGCACCCAGTTTTTCCTTCGACAGAACCAGTGCTGTTGGTCTTCCATGCGGGCAGGTGTATGGAGAATCCGTTTCTGCAAGCTGGCGTAAGAGACGCTCCATCTGATTTCTGGTAAGCGGCGTGTTTCCTTTCACCACTGCCCGGCAGGCAACGGTTTTAACTACTCTGTCCAGAACCCGCTCCGGATTCTTCTCGGAAATTCCTGCCGCCTCGGCAATTATCTCATGAATCACTGAGATGTCACCGAGTGTGGAAGAAATTACCGGCACTGCACGCACTGCCCAGACATCCTGACCGAACGGTTCAATCACATAGCCTGCCTGTTCAAGAATTCCGGAGAGCTCCGGCATAGCTGCGGACTCTGCCCGGGAGAGCGTAAGGGTGATTGGCGCAATCAGCTCCTGGGCCGCCTTCTTCTCGGCAACTTTTTTCAGCAGCTGGTCATACATCACCCGCTCATGTGCGGCATGCTGGTCGATGATAACAAGTTCACCCTTCGCATTCCGTGCCGCGATATACGTCTCGCCAATCTGTCCTAAAACCTCCGGCACTTCTGCCGCCGGCTTTGCTTCCGCCGCCGTCTCTGTTCTTCGAAGCTGGACCTCCGTCTGGCGGCCTGCGGCATGACGCGGCTCAGTCTGCGGCGTCTCTGAGAGATATGACGCAACTCTCTCGTGCAGACTCATCTTCGGTCGTTCCGGCACATACACTGCCCGCGGCTGTTCCGGTTTGCTTTCGCCGAAGTCAAGCTTCTGCTGTACGGCAGGTGCCTCTGCGGCAGGAGCTGCGGTAAAGATTTCCTCATCGTGCAGAGCAGTATAGACAGCATCCCGAACTGCAGAGCCGACCTCCCGTTCGCGGGAAAGTCTGACCTCCCGTTTGGTTGGATGCACATTTACATCAACCTCCCGCGGGTCAAGCGTGATGTCCAGAAATGCCGCAGGGTACATACCCTTCGGCAGCAGAGTGCCGTATCCCTCGCGGACTGCCCACTGCAGGGACTTTGCGGTAATCTGGCGTCCGTTAATCGTCAGATAGAACCGGGTTGCCGTAGGCCGCATGTTCGATCCGGGCTTTGAAATCCATCCTTTGACCTGAGCAATCCTGCTTTCTGCTTCCACCGGCAGGAGATCTTTGGCAAACGCAGAGCCGAAGACAGCCGCGACTGCATCAGGGTACGAACCGGTTCCGTATGTGCGGAAGCGCTCTTTTCCCTGGTAGAGGAGAACGAAGGAGACCTCGCGGTGAGCGAGGGCTATTCTCTCCACCATATCAT
>JAGARL010000047.1 GCA_017622255.1 Methanocorpusculum sp. | reverse complement strand
TTATCGCAAACCAGATAGCAGCCCTCGCCGTTGAGCGGGGCGAGATTTCGATTGAGAACATCGAGCGGATTTTCTCCCGGTGCTACTGTTTCGAAAATGCCGGAGAACTTATCCGTGATGTCATCGCCCAGATGGAGAAACACTATCTCATCCGAACCGAGAACGGTATGGTCATCACCAAAGCACGCGCCAGAAAGTATCTGTCGCTGAATCTCTCGATGATTGCGGATGAAAAGAAATGCATCATCTTTGATGTTATCTCCCGAAAGCCGGTCGGAACACTGGACGAATCCTTTGTCATCAGCTGGATTAGCCCCGGTGCAGTGTTTGTTGCCCGCGGCCAGGTATGGCGCGTTCTGGAACTGGAAGAGAACAAAGTGATGGTCGAGCCGGCCAAAAATGCGAAAGGAGAACTTCCGTCCTGGGAAGGAGAACAGATTCCGGTTCCGTTTACCGTCGCGCTGGAGGTTGGAAAACTCCGGCGGACGGAAGAGTTTTCTGACTACCGCTCGGATGAACGCTCCGTTCGCTTTGCCCAAAAGACGCTGGATGAGATGAAGAAGAACCGGTCGATTACCGCAACGGACAAACTCATCGTCTTAGAGGATGCGGATGAAGGTATTGTCGTAAATCTCTGTGCAGGACACAAGGTAAATGAGGCAATCGGCCGCGTGTTATCCATCCTTCTTTCCGCCCGCTACGGCTCGGCAGTCGGTATCGAGACCAATGCCTACCGGTTCTATCTCAGACTCCCGAAGTTTATTGCCGCCCCGGATGTGGAAGAAGTGCTTCACTCGCTGGAGCCGGAACATGTGGAAGGAATCCTGCAGCTTGCCTTAAAGAAGACCTCGCTTTACAAGTGGCGGCTTGTTCAGGCGGCAAAGAAGTTCGGGGCAATCGATGCGGATGCGGATTACGAAAAAATCAGCATGAACCGTCTCCTGGAACTGTTCGACGGAACGGTTGTGGAACGCGAGGCATTCCGCGAGCTGTTCTTCTCGAACATGGATGTGGAAGGTGCAAAGGAGATTGTGCGGCGTCTCAAAAATCATGAGATGGAAACCCGCACCAGCCGGCTTTCCGTAATTGGTGCGCAGGGTCTCTTCTCGGAACGCGACATGGTAACCCCGCCGGGAGAAGACCAGGCGATTATTGAGTCCGTGAAACACCGTCTCGCCGAACAGGATGTGGTTCTTGCCTGCATGCACTGCAGAAAATGGAAGTCGCGGACAAAAACCGGCAGAGTTGCCGACCAGCCGGTCTGCCCGGTCTGCGGAGCACGGCTGATTGCCGTCTTAAAACCGTATGAAGAGCCAATGTTTCTGGCACTGAAGAAAAAGACGCTGACCGCAGAAGAGAAGGAAGCGGAAAAGCGGATGATGAAAAACGCAAACATGGTTCTCTCCAGCGGACGCGATGCAGTAATTGCCCTCTCCGGCCGCGGGGTAGGTCCGGACTCTGCAGCACGGATTCTTGCAACCTTTGCGAAGGGAGATAATTTCTACCGCGAGATTCTGAAGGCCGAACGGCGCTTTGTGCAGACGCATCAGTATTGGGGCTAAAAATCCCCTCTCTACCCGCACCCTTTATTATCCTATAAATTAAATATTTTCCGCATCAGGGGTATTTTGCCCTGAGGTGTGTATTATTATGGATAAAACAAAACTGGCTAACATCATTGCCGTTGTTCTGACACTGGCAGCCTTTTTAATCCCGGTTATCTGCGGATACTTTGGCGCCATGCCGGAAGGCGGGGATGCAGAAGCCTTTGCAGCACTCTACGGTGTCTGGACTCTTATTCCGCCGCTGTTAGCACTTCTGCTTGCCTTCTTAACCCGCAACGTTATTCTTTCCCTGTTCCTTGGAGTTCTCTCCGGAGCATGGATGCTTGCACTCGTCTCTGGTGACCTTCTTGGATCTATCACCGGTGCATTCTTCAACTCTACTGACTACTTCATTGGTACCTTAGCAGACCGCTGGGATGCCGGTATCATCATGCAGGTTTTAGTCATTGGTGCATTAATCGCACTCATCACCAGAATGGGCGGAATGCGTGCAATTGCTGACCTTGTTGTTAAAATCGCAAAGGGTCCGCGCAGTGCACAGATTACCATGTGGATTTCCTCCTGGGTTATCTTCTTCGATGATTACGCAAACGCATTAATCATTGGTCCGATTATGAGACCGGTGTGTGACAAGTACCGTATCTCCCGCGAGAAGCTTGCATACATCGTTGACTCTACCGCAGCACCGGTTGCCGGTATCATGCTTATCTCCACCTGGATTGGAACTGAGCTGGTCAACATTAACCAGGGTCTTGAGATTGCAGGACTTGCAGGAGTCACTGCATACGGTATCTTCATCGACACCATCCCGTACAGATTCTACAACATCATGGCACTCTTCTTCGTCTTCGCAACTGCCTTCCTCCTCCGTGACTTCGGACCGATGCTCAAGGCAGAACTGCGTGCAAGAACCACTGGTGAAACCATCAACCCGGGATCCGAGGTTATGGACACCGAGAAGGTTGTTGACGAAGAGAAGGAGGAAATCCAGGAGAACTATGCTATCTTAAAGACCTCCAAGAAAGTTACTCCGCCAAACATCTGGAATGCAATTATTCCGGTTGGTGTCTTAATCGTCTCCGCAGTTATTCTGTTCTACACCAATGGTGCAGCAACCCTTGATCCGGAATATCTCGCACAGCTTTCCTTCTTCGA
>JAGARL010000046.1 GCA_017622255.1 Methanocorpusculum sp. | reverse complement strand
ATCATCGCAAAGAACAGCGCAAACCACACCGCAAAGGTTGACGGAACATAACTGTTCAGTCCCGGAATCAGCAGTAAATCCTGCGGCGGAATCGGGTCTGTCTGCACTGTCAGTGAAAGAATGCCAGATACCAAAAACATCACGGTCACCACAACAGCACAGAGAAGAGTTATCAAAACTCCGGCCGTTGCATAAGCATAGAGCAGTTTCTTCGGACGCGCCAGCGTATCAAAAAATCCTACCCGCTCCGTTTTAATCATGATGCAGGGACCCATGAAATCAATCACGTGCGGCAGAACCTTTCTGGATTTGAGATAATAATACACGCAGGCGTAGACCATCAGCGCAATTATTACCGGAATCAGCCAGTTGAAATCCATTTCTCTATATTTGTATGCCTGCGGGGTTTAAGAGGTTGTTTGTATCCCTGCGCGATAAATGCAGGATTCACAGAGAAAAACCCTCGCTATGCTACTGCATATCACAGAAAAAACCGCGCATGCGTCTGAAATTATTTATTGCGGTTTTCTGCTTTCTTTTTTGAATCGGTGCAATATTCTTCGCCGAAATGACTGTCAGTCGAATAGATTTTAATAGGATATTATGCAAACATATATTGTCACAACACGGAAAGGGACAACCCAACCGTATATGGCAGGAAACTAACCATGTCTAAGGTAAATCCGTTTGAAATGGCCCAGCAGCAGCTTCTGGATTGTGCAAAAATCCTGAACCTCGAACAGGGCGTTGTCGATATCCTCCTGCAGCCGCAGAGACAGATTCAGGTATCAATTCCGGTGAAGATGGACGACGGAACTACCAAAGTCTTCCAGGGATTCCGTGTACAATACAATAATGCACTTGGTCCGTACAAGGGCGGTATCAGATACCACCCGGATGAGACTATCGATACAGTCCGTGCCCTTGCCGCATGGATGACCTGGAAAGGCTCTGTCCTTGGTCTCCCGCTTGGAGGCGGAAAAGGCGGTATCGTCTGCAACCCGAAGGAAATGTCCGAGGGTGAACTTGAGCGCTTAAGCCGCGGATACATCCGCGCAATGTGGCAGAACCTTGGTCCGGACGTAGATATCCCGGCACCGGATGTATATACCAACGGTCAGATTATGGCCTGGATGATGGATGAGTACTCCACTATTCAGGGCAAGAACCAGTTCGGTGTTGTTACCGGAAAGCCAATTACCGTCGGCGGTTCCCTTGGCCGCAGTGATGCAACCGCAAAGGGCGGTATGTACACTCTGCGCGAAGCAGCAAAGAAAATCGGCGTTGAGCTCAAAGGTGCAACCGTTGCAATTCTCGGTTTCGGAAATGCCGGAAGCTTTGCCGCAACCCTCGTTCAGGAAATGTTCGGCTGTAAAGTCGTTGCAGTCACTGACTCCAAAGGCGGTGTCTATGAGGAAGCAGGTCTTGATGTTGAAGCCCTCATGGCTCACAAGAAGGAAACCCGCTCCGTTGTCGGATACAAGGGTCTGCCGAAGCTGACCAACAATGATGTCATGGCACTTCCAGTCGACATTATCGTCGCAGCAGCACCGGAAGAGGGAGCAATCAACGCAGAAGTCGCCGCAACCGTCAAGGCAAAGGTCATCTGTGAACTGGCAAACGGTCCGACCACTCCGGAAGGAGACGAAGTTCTGCACAAGAACGGTGTCCACGT
>JAGARL010000322.1 GCA_017622255.1 Methanocorpusculum sp. | reverse complement strand
GGGGTTGCAGTAATAGCTATCCTCAACGCTATGCGGATGCTTCGGGTGTAATATACATTACATCATATTTTTTAGTAATGAACGTTATACATAATCCATACTTGCCGTATGTTTGAACAAAGAATTTTTGAAACCGATTTTCGCATCGCTTTTCAGGAAGAGCTTGACCGCCGCGGGATGTCTATTCGCCAGTTATCAGAACTTACCGGAATTCCTGCGGTAACTTTGTATAAAATCGCTTCCGGAGAACGCGACCCGCGTCTATCCACGGTGAAGAAGATTGTTGCGGTATTTTCCCCGAACCATGGGAAATTCATAGCGGTAATTGCTGCGAAGTTCCTGCTTGACGAGGTCGAGGGAACAAAAATTCAGGCTGACGGCGTTGAGTACCGGCTGAAAGGATACACCGCAAACTCTCTGGAGGACTGTCTCGTTGCGGCGATTCATGCACGAAACGAAGGAGCTGCCGGCATTATCTGTGCGCCGATTTTATCCGGTCTCGTTGAGCGGGTTGTCGATGTTCCGGTTGCTATCATGAAGCCGGAGATGAAGGCCGCAACGTCTGCCGCGCACTCCATCATCCAGCGTCTCTGAACTCACAGATACCTTATTTACCTGTCAGGACAATATTCAAAGAAGAGATGAGCAGCTACTGGGTTGTCCGCTGTCCGAACTGCCGTGAGTTCACGTATACTGATAAATACGGAAAGTGGAAACTCTGCCCGGTCTGCGGTGAGGTAATTTCGCTCTCGGAAGTGCCGGTGTATCTGGAAGTAAATGATTTCTCTGAAGCAGAGGAGTTAATCGGAGCTGTGCATCGGTATCTTTCGCATACCGGAAGAATTGACCTGCATCCTGAAGAGGTAAAACTGATTCGGGAAAAATATATGGAATGGCTTTCTTCTGCCTGAGTTACCAGAGTTTTCCGCAGTGGGGACAGAGGATTGCCGGTCTTCTTCCGCATTTCGGGCAGAGGAGTTCTCCGCGCGGGTTTTGGATGAGTTCAGTGCCGCACTCACGGCAGTAAATGTCGCGTTTGAATCCGCAGGTGTGTTCTACGACCATATGTTATTATTCTATTCTCCCTAAGAGAAGATAGAGTTTGCCTGCCGTCCCTCTTCCCATGATTCCATGAGGGAGTTGCAGCATGAGTTTTTTTTGAACAATAGATTGTATTGTGAATTATTTTTTCGTGGATTTTATAGAAGAGTATTTAGTGTTTTCTCTCCTATATAATAAGACAATTAGGCGAGGGTTGCCAAGTCGGTCAACGGCGCTGCGTTTAGGGCGCAGTCTCTAGGAGTTCAAGGGTTCGAATCCCTTCCCTCGCACTTCGCCCGTATCCGCCCCGGGAGCCTAAGGAGTATGCGCCTTCGGCTTAGCTCCAGAATATTGTTTTCTGTTTTCAACCTTGATGATTATTAGTCAGAAACGCATATAGTATACCTAGTATGACCACACTGCCTGAATATCTCAAAAACTGCGGTGTCGATGAAGACCTTTCTGCCATCATCTCTCTGATTGGCGCACAGGCCGCTCCAATCCGCGACGCATTCATCTCCAACCAGAACTATGCAGATTCAACCAACTCCTCAGGCGAAACTCAGGCTGAGATGGACAAATGGTCTGACGAACACATTACTAATGTGCTTGCAGAAAGCGGACTTGTCCGTGAAGTAGCATCCGAGGAACGCGAAGAGATTGTCAAACTCTCTGAATCCGCAAAATACTCCGTTGTCATGGACCCGCTGGATGGTTCTTCCTTAATCAAAGTTAACCTCTGCGTGGGGACCATTGTAGGAATCTACGAGGGAAGCTGCATGAAGGCAGGAAAAGACCTCAAGGCTGCATTCTACGTACTCTATGGTCCGATGACTACCCTTACCGTCTCCGTTGGAAAGGGAGTTGCCATCTTCGCACAGGACAAAGACGGCGTTTATCAGATGCTGAAAAACAACGTCAAGATTCCGGAAGGCAACCTCTACGGAAGCGGCGGCGTCAGAACAGAATGGCTCGGCAAACATGCCAAGTTCGTCAACCGCATCGAAAACGAGGGAGCAAAGAACCGCTACTCCGGCTCCTTTGTTGCAGACTTCCACCAGATTCTGCAGTACGGTGGTGTCTATGCCTATCCGCCAAGCGAAAAACAGCCGAACGGCAAACTCCGCTTAGTCTTCGAGGTCAACCCGATTGGATACCTCGCAGTTCAGGCCGGAGGTGCAGTATCCAACGGAACCAAGACCACGCTTGACATCGTACCGGAGGATGTTCACCAGAGAACCATCGTCTATGTCGGAAGCCACGGCATGATTGCCAAGATTGAAGCAACCGAGTAATGTACACAGTCACGGTTTACGCAAAACCCCTCGGCGGTATTGCAGGATGCACGCGGGTCTATCCGGATATCTTACAGGCAGTTGACAAGGTTTTCCGGAAAGCGAAGGGAAGTGTCCTGCATGACTTCGTTGTCACGCATATCGGAGACCGCGTAGTCTCCTTAATCATCTCCGATGCAGACCGCACTGCAGAAGCAGCCGCAGTTGTAGACAGTGCATATGCTGTCGGCGAAGAGATTGCAAAATCCCGCAATCTCTTCATCAACCCGTCTCCGACATCCTCTCTCTCGCTTACTTTTGCCGAGCGGGAGGCGGAAGCATTTGTTCTCTTCCTTGCAGGTTCTGCCGATGCAGATATCTGGAACGGTCTGCTTCCGGCAGGAGAAAATCAGGCATCGTCTGCCGCATCGCTGATGCTTTGCAGAACGGAAGGTGAATTCTGTACTACTGCAGAACTTCTGGAAACCTTCGCAGAGGAAAGTGTCAGTGCCAGCGGACTATCTCCCGTCAGCCTTTGCGATTCCGCAATTGTCAGAACAAAAGTCACTCCGGTTGTTGCCCTTGGTTTCTCGCTTGGCAACGGAATACTTACCGGTCCTCTTGACCTCTTCGACACTCCGCTGTTTGATGCTCCGCGTCTTCGGGCATCTCAGCAGTAATTTTTTCCTGCGCTTTTGGCGCGCATGAATTTTCTGCCGGAAGAATGCGTATTGTTCGCAATCGAACAATTGTTTTTCTGACTTTTTGCAAAGATCTCAGTTTCTAATATTTAAACACGATTGTTTTGATGTTTTGTTTTGCGCAAAAACAGCGGCTTTGCGGCCAGATTTGCCCGTATTTTGCCCTCCGTCACTATTATAACCTCATCTAACTCATAAGTATAGGAACATGTCAGAGTGAGATCTCCTCTGGCAGTCACAATACCAATTCACATTAATCCAACTTGTATAAAGAGGAACTTTAATGGGACAGGGAAAATTCGCAGCAAGACAATTAGTTCGCAACGCCAAGAAATTCCGGTGGAGCGACTCAGTTTACTCCCGCAGGGCTCTTAAACTGAAACTGAAAGCAGACCCGTTAGAGGGTGCACCGCTCGGACGTGCAATCGTCCTTGAAAAGGTCGGTGTTGAAGCAAAGCAGCCGAACTCCGCAATCAGAAAGTGCGTCAGAGTTCAGCTTATCAAGAACGGTCGCCAGGTTACTGCATTCGCAGTCGGTGACGGTGCAATCAACTTCATTGATGAACACGACGAAGTTACCATCTGTGGTATCGGCGGTCGTGCAGGACGTTCCATGGGAGATATCCCGGGAGTTCGTTTCGTCGTAATTGCTGTCAACGGCGTTACCTTACACGAACTTGTTCTCGGACGTCAGGAGAAGGCAAGAAGGTAAATATCATGACTGAAGAAAACGCAACCTCCAAGATTCTCCTCTTCGGCAAGTGGGATACTTCCGAAGTCGTTGTAAAAGACCAGGGTCTCATCCGCTACATCACTGTCAGCTCCACTGAAATCCCAAGCTCCTGTGGAAGACTGACCCAGCAGCAGTTCACCAAGTCCCAGATGGCAATCGTCGAGAGACTTATCAACCGCTTAATGCAGACCGAAACCAACACCGGTAAGAAGATGCACTGTACCAAGATGGTCATGGATGCATTCGACGAGATCAACAAGAAGACCAAGCAGAACCCGCTTCAGGTCTTAGTTGATGCAATCTCCAACGCAGCACCGCGTGAGGAAATTGTCCGTTTAAAGTACGGTGGTATCAATGTCCCGAAGTCCGTCGACTCTGCACCAATCCGCAGAGTTAACACTGCACTCAGATACATTGCCCTTGCAACCTGGAAGGGATCCCACAAAACAAAGAAGCCGGCATACCTTGTCCTTGCAAATGAGTTAATCATGGCATCCAAGGGAGACACTAAGTGCTTCTCTGTCGGAAAGAAAGACGAAGTCGAGCGTATGGCTAAGTCTGCACGCTAATCACCCCCATACAATTTATTTTTCAGGTGAAAGAAAATGTCACGCGGAAAGAAAATGGTCGAGCGTATTAATGTGCTGATGAACGATACTCAGCACATTCGCAACATCGGTATCGTAGCACACATTGACCACGGAAAGACTACCCTTTCTGACAACCTTCTCTCCGGAGCAGGAATGCTCTCCGAAGAGCTTGCAGGAAAGGCATGCTGGACTGACTCTGATGAGGAAGAACAGGCTCGCGGAATTACTATCGACTCTTCCAACGTTTCGATGGTTCACGAAGTCAACGGTCAGGAATACCTCATCAACATGATTGATACTCCCGGTCACGT
>JAGARL010000321.1 GCA_017622255.1 Methanocorpusculum sp. | reverse complement strand
GAGAGGAAATCGTTATGGCAATGAGCACAATGTTTCCAAAATTCTCCACGAAGGTTGAGGGCGAAACTATCGTCATGGAGCAGCGCCTCCTGAAGAAAGTCTCCCACCTCGTGTTAAACACCTCCAAGTGTACCGGTTGCGGTATCTGTGCAGACGCATGCCCGAAGGAAGCAATCTCCCTCGGCATGGTCGGTGCAGCAGCCCGCGGTGCAGTAGAAGGTGCCCCGATTGTTGTAGACCCATCCAAGTGTTCCTACTGTGGTGTCTGTACAATCCTGTGTCCGTTTAACTCCCTTGCAGTGGAAGTAGACGGTGAACCAAGCCTCCCGATTAAGGAGCAGGAAGGTTTCCCAGAATACGACTTTACCGCTGAAATCAACGACGAGAAGTGTGTCCGCTGTGAATCCTGCAGCGCAGCATGCCCGCGTGATGCAATTGTCCGCGACGTCCCAGTATATGAGGGCGAAGGCGGCGAAACCCCGCGTCAGGCTGCTCTTGACGCTGAGACCAAACTCACCGTTGACAAAGAAAAGTGTACCGCATGCGGAATCTGTACTTCCCTCTGTCCGGCACTCACCATGAAGCGCAAGCCGTTCTCCGCCGAGAAAGTCGGTGTAGAAGGCGACGTTATCTGGAATGTCGAACTCTGTAACGCATGTAAAGTCTGTGCCGACGCATGTCCGCACGACGCAATCACTGTCGAGCGTGTTGTCAAAGCTGACGCCAAGCTCGCAGGCTCTGTTTCCATCAACAAAGACGACTGTGTCACCTGTTCCTGGTGTGAGCACGTCTGTCCGCAGGAAGCAGTCACCATCAAGAAATTCTTCGAAGGCGACATCACCTTCGACGCATCCAAATGCCCAGGAGGATGTTCCACTTGTGCAGAAGTCTGCCCGTGTAACGCCATCTACCTCCCGTCGCCTGTTCCGGCAACTGAACTCAAGCGCGACAGCATTGAGGATAACATCGCAGTAAACAAAGACCTCTGTATCCTTTGCGGTGCATGTGTCAACGCATGTCCGTCCGAAGATGCAATCGTTCTCAAGAGAACCGGCATCAACGTCAAGGGTAAGGAGACTGACCTCTTCAAGAAGATTGCAGCCAAGCTCATGGTCCCGAGAACCAGCAAGCTTGTTGAATCTACCTTCGGCCAGGTCGAAACCAAGAAACTGGAGTGAACATCATGACAAGCGCAAAATCCTACAAAGATGCTGCTCTTGCAGCCCGTCTGGCTGACCGTTACTACCGTCCTGCCGAAGACAGCGACCCGACGTTCACCAGTGAAGTCGAAAAGATCAGTGGAACTGAGGCACACATCTGCTACCAGTGCGGAACCTGTACCGGATCCTGTCCGTCTGCACCGCGCAGTGCCTACCGCATCAGAAACTTCATGCGCCGCGTCAACCTCGGCATGCGTGACGTCTGTTTAAACGACCCGGACCTCTGGCTCTGTACCACCTGCTACACCTGCAGTGACCGCTGCCCGAGAAACCTTGTCCCGACCGACGTCATCATGGCAATGAGAAACCTCGCAGCACAGCAGGGAATCATCCCGAAGAACGCTCTTGGAACCGTCAACTTCATCTACCAGACCGGTCACGGCGTTCCGAACTCTGACGCAAACCGTGCAGCCCGTGTCAAGTTAGGCTTAGAGGCTGAACCGGAAACCACCTGCAAGTACCCTGAGTACATCCCGGCAATCAGAAAGATTCTGGAAGCATACGGAACCAAGCAGCTTGCCGACAAAGTCTTAGAAGGAGGCCAGTAATGTCTCACGAGACCCACAAATACGCATTCTTCCTCGGCTGCATTGCACCGAACAGATACCCAGGTATCGAAGCTGCTGCAATCCGCACCGGTAAAAAACTCGGAATCGAACTTGTTCCGTTAAAGGGAGCATCCTGCTGTCCGGCACCAGGAGCATTCGGATCTATCGACCTGAACGTCTGGTACGCAATGGCTGCAAGAAACCTCGTCTTAGCAGAACAGATGAACATGGACATTGCACTCGTTTGTAACGGATGTTACAAGTCCATCTGGGAAGTCAACCACAAACTCAAGCACAACGACGAACTCAGAGACTCCGTCAACGAAGTCTTAAAGGAAGTCGACATGGAGTTCAAGGGAACCACCAACGTTTACCACTTAGCTGAACTCTACTACGACAACGAAGTTTGCGGTATCGACAAGATCCGTGACTCTGTCGTCACCCCGCTCAAGGGCGTTAAGGTTGCATGCCACTACGGCTGCCACTTACTCAAGCCGGCAAAGGACCGCGAGTTCGAGAACCCAATCATCGGCGACTCCGAGCACCCGACCTGGTTCGAGGAGCTTGTTGACGCACTCGGTGCAGATGCAGTCGAGTACAGAAACAAGATGCAGTGCTGTGGAGCAGGAGGAGGTGTCCGCGGATACGATATCGCACACGCACTCGACATCACCAACGAGAAGCTCACCAACATGGCAGCAGCAGGCGCAGACGCAATCGTCGACACCTGTCCATTCTGTCAGCT
>JAGARL010000320.1 GCA_017622255.1 Methanocorpusculum sp. | reverse complement strand
TGTACTCCGCTTCATGGCGGGCGATAATCTCCTCGATTTTGGCGACCTCTTCTTCTGAAAGACTTTCGTCCATCAAATCCGCAAATGACCGGCGGATAAGCGAGTATGCCTCTTTCAGAATAAAGAGCGCTACAATTACGGCGATAATTGAATCGATCCAGAAGAGATTGGTAATCTGGATGATGAGAAGTCCTGCAAAAACACCCGCTGATGTCAGGACATCGGTTCGCAGATGCCAGGCGTCGGATTCGAGGGCGATGGAGTCCGTCTTCTTTGCAACATGCATCAGATGCTGTGAGACAAAGAAGTTCATCAGAGCGGAAATTCCCATCACAATCATACCGATAAACAGCAGGTCAATCGAAACAGCCTCTCCTCCGTGAATCAGTTTGGAGATTGCCTCCCAGATGATAATACCTGCCGCAAGAACGATTAAGAGCGCTTCAATAAGACCGGATGCGTCCTCATACTTTCCGTGCCCGAATGCATGGTCTGCATCCGGCGGGAGAGCCGACTTCTTCACCGAAAAATAGGCGATAAAGGATGCCAGAAGGTCCATTCCTGAGTGGATTCCTTCCGAGATGATACTGACTGAACCGGTAAGACCTCCGGTTACTATCTTGGAAACCGTCAGGAATGTGTTGGAACAGATGGAAAGCCGTGCGGCATTTTTCTTAATCTGTTCGTCCGTCATTGATCCTCTTTGAGTTTCTCCGTAAACTCGCGGAATGCCAGAGAGACCGGGATTACCTGCGGGCACAGACGCTCGCACTTGCCGCAGGAGATGCAGGTAGAAGGCTTCTTGTCCTCCGGAACAGCGGAGATGCCGAGTTTTGCGATGATGCCGCCGTCGGTAAAGAGATACTCGTTGTAGAGATAGAGCAGATGCGGAATATCCAGCCCCTTCGGGCACGCTGTTGTGCAGTAGCGGCAGGCAGTGCAGGGGACGCCTTTCTTGAGAGAGTCGGCAATTTTGTAGAGGGCTTTTTCCTCCTCCTCAGTAACCGGCGCATCGGTCTCGAAGGTTTTGATGTTCTCTTTCAACTGTGCCATGTTGGACATGCCGGAGAGAACCACAAACGCATCGGCAAAACTCTACAGATAGCGGAATGATCAGGCAGGAATAGTCTCATCCGGGCGAAGCGCTTTGAGTTTCTCTTCCGCATCCGCAGGAAGGGATGCGAGTTTTCCTCCACGGAGCGGCTCCATGACGATAAAGGGAATGCCGTACTCACGAAGCAGCTCAACCTTTGCCTTTGCATCCTGGAACTCCCAGTCAAACCAGTTCAGCTGAATCTGGCAGAACTCCATCTCCTCACTGAACGCTTCCAGGAAGCGCTTCATGGTCTCTAAAGTTCCATGCACGGAAAATCCGAGGTGACGGATTTTTCCTGCGGCCTTCTGTTCCCGCAGGAACTCCATGAGGTCAGGATTTAGGTAATACTCGATGTTTACCTCGCAGACATTGTGGACGAGGTAGAAGTCAAAGTAGTCGGTTTGGAGTTTTTCCATCTGGCGGGAGAAAATCTCTTCCATGCGGTTGAGGTTCTCCGGGTCATATCCCGGGAACTTGGTTGCAAGATAGAAACTTTCGCGAGGATATGCTTTCAATATCCTGCCCATCACCGTCTCGGAGTTTTCGCTGTGGTATCCCCATGCGGTATCAAAGTAGTTGATACCGGACTTCATGGCGAAGTCCACCATCTCTGCAGCGGCCGCCTCGTCAATCCGTGATTCGTCTCCGTCGATTACCGGAAGCCGCATCGCGCCGAATCCAAGGGCAGACAGGCGCAGGTCCTTGAACTCTTTATACTGCATTACTCCTCCGCTTCCAGCTCGTGGAGTGCCTCAAGTAAACTCGGCAGGAAGATTCCCGCATCACTTACCATTCCGATTGCCTGCGAGGTTCCTCTGTCCATGAGTTTGGTAACGGATGCCGGGTTGATGTCCACACAGATGGTCTTGACATGGGACGGCAGAAGGTTTCCAACCGCAATCGAGTGAAGAAGCGTTGCCACCATGAGCATCATGCCAAGGTCAGGGTCGACGATGTGTTTGCGCATGGCATCCTGTGCCTCGATAGTATTCTGGATTACATCCGGCAGCGGGCCGTCGTCTCTGATTGAGCCGGCGAGAACGAAGGGGACATCGTTTTTGATACACTCATACATGATGCCTCCCGTGACAAGTCCGGACTCAACAGCCGCATAGATAGAGCCTGCTTCCATGATTTTATTGATGGTATAGAGGTGGTGACGGTGACCGCCGGTCATGAGTTCTCCGGTTTTGAGATTCATGCCGAGAGAGGTTCCAAAGATGTTGTGCTCTAAGTCATGTACGGCAAGCGCATTTCCTGCAAAGAGCAGGTCGATGTAGCCCTCGCGAATCATGGCGGCAACAGCATCAGATGCTCCGCTGTGAATGATTGCAGGACCGCCGACTAAGGCAACCATTTTGCCGTTCTTCTTCATCTGCAAAATCTCGGCAGCCACGCGGCGAATCAGCGTCAGACTTGGACGCTCAGACGAGACATCTCCTCCCATGAACTCGAAGACACCCATCTCACGCGGGCGTTCGGGGAAATCCACGCGGACTCCTTCCTCGCCGACGACAACCGTATCTCCGGGCATGAGTTTTCCCTGCACGAGACACTTTGCTGTCATGTCCTTTTTGTTGACGACGATTAAGGCATCCATCTTCATGTTTTCAACGGGAATCCAGGTATTGTTGAAATGGATGTGGGTTGGGTGGTTGGTTGTGGAGTAGAATCCTTCCGGAGCAACTTTTGCTTTCTTGACTGCCGCAAGAGAGACCTCTTCTTCACCGATAACAAGAGCTCCGACACGGCGCAGCTCGCTGATGAGCTGATTTAACTGCTCTTCGGATGCGGCTCCGATTTTCATCTTTGCGTAACTCGGGTCGGTCTTTTGTCTGCCGAGACTGAACTCT